>NZ_CALJRY010000344.1 GCF_937976295.1 uncultured Rothia sp.
TTGAGCTGGGCGAGCTCGTTGTAAGTTTGGCGGGTTCATTCCGAACCGTCCAGGCACCATCCTGATACTCCAAGATGAAGAAGAATTCATAATCACCGGGGCCGCTACTCAATGAGGCCATGGTGAGTTCCCTACCATCTGTGTAATGGATCTTTGCTTCCTTGTTGTAACGGCCAGCACTCAGCCAGCGGTACTGCTGCTCGTCAACCTTCTGTGGAGCGTCCTCAGTTAGCTCTGCTGAGAACGGTGCATCAGTGCCGTACACCCAGCCATTGTTCTTCTCGTAAAATTCGACGAAAGGTTCGGCCTTGTAGAGATCGTTTCGGTTCGTATCCACAGCCTTAAAGGGCTCAATATCGCCGGTAATCATAAGGTAATTGAAAGAAGCCAACCAGAACCCAATGGCGGCGTACATGCCCTCCGTCGTTTTGGCTTTCATCTCTGCAGGAGGAATAGGCATGGGCGGGTTCTCCGCCTTCTTCGAGCTGGTTGCGGGAACGTAGGTGCCGCGTGATTCGTAGCTGTTAAACTTCAGCTCACCCTTGTAGGAGCGCTGCGCATCGGGCGTGCTCTGGTTGCTGAGCGGGCGGATATCGCTGGCGCAGGCGGTCAAGGAGGCGAGCGCGGCGGTGGCGGCGATGCCAAAGGCGGCGCGTCGGGTCACGAAGGTAGACATAAGGTACCCTTCAATAGATTATCGGTGTATCTATTTCAGGGTACCTTAGTACATTTGGGTATGTTTATAATTTCTTCGATATAAAACATTGGAAAATGCTACAAAAGCTGTGTTAGCTAACGAAAAGTGCCGTTTACTAGGGGAGAGCGTCATCATCTTCCTGTGCTGCAGCTTTCCAGCACCGGTATTTTGCCGTGCCGGCATGTTCCTACGCCGACGTGTTCCTGCGCCGCCGCGTCCTAAACGTTGAGGCCAGAACCGCTTCCGCCCGAGGAACCGGGAGAAGCCGTCGAGGAATTCTTCGTCTCAACGGTGACCATCCACGCATCGTCTCGATAGTTCAACACAAAAGTGACCTCATCGTTACTGGAATCACCGCTCGACTCACCCACACGAATGTCCCTGTCCTCGGGCACGTAATGGAGAACAGCATCCTTATGGCCACGGACAATACCCTTCCAACGGTACTGCTCATCATCAACCTTCTGCGGGGTGTCCTCGGTCAGCTCAGCCATGAGCGGCGTCTCGGTGCCGTACATCCACCCCTCACCTTTTGCATACAACTCTACGTACGACTTCATCTTCTGCACGTAGATACCGTCCAGGTCTACGTCCTTGAACGGTTCATTATTGCCGGTAACGGTCAGATAATTCAGGGAAGCGACCCAGTAGCCCAGTGCCGCGTAC
>NZ_CALJRY010000345.1 GCF_937976295.1 uncultured Rothia sp.
TGCCTCTGCTGACTTTGGCGGCGCTGATTGTGCTCGGTGCTATTAGCTTCTTTGGTCCGGCGGCTTCTGCTTCCGTGGAGAATGCTTCGGCGACTCGAACCGTTGTTGTGGTCAAGCACGGCGAGACCCTGTGGGATATTGCTCAGGCGGTGGATCCGCAGGGTGATACCCGTGATACTGTGGTTCGTATTATGGAGTTGAACTCGTTGACCAGTACCTCTGTTGATGCCGGTCAGCGTCTGGAGATTCCTCAGACTCAGCGCTAAGCATGGGCCCGTGTGTGGTTGGCTTCTGCGTGAGGTTGATGTCTTGACTCCGAATCCTCTATCTCTCAAGCTAGAGCGCTTGAGCCGAATTCTTGAGCCCATGAAATAGGAGCGCACCGATGCCTGTTCCCGCTGAACCCACAACCGTCGAAACTGAATCTGTACAGAATGCTCAGACCGCTCGTCCCGTGGTTGCCGTTTTGGGGGAACCCGGAACTCGTGGTGCCCTGGTAAAGCTTCTTCAGGATGCTGGTGCGGACGTTATCGTGACCGCTGCGCCCGATCAGTTGCGTGAGGCTGACGGCATGGTGGTGACCGGCGGTGCGAGCTCTCTCGAAGCGTACGAAGACCTGAAAGCTAAGGACGCTGAGCGCGTGATTGGTCGCCGTGTTGCTGGCGGTCGTCCGGTGTTGGTCGCCGACGCGGCGTTGAGCTGCCTCTTCGACTCGGTGACGGTGGAGCATCCGCAGATGGGGCAGGTTCAGGTGCAGTGCATGGGGGAGTGGCCCGGTGAGAGCGTGGAGCTTTCTACCCGCGACCTAGTACCCGGCGCTTCTGCCCTGCGTTCTTCCTCCGATAGCGTGCTGCTCAAGGGTCTTGAGGGCGAGGCTCACTTCAAATCTGAGCACGGCGTTTTTGAGTGGGCTTTTGATCAGAGCATCGAATATATTGCCCCGCCGGCGGTGACTTGGACTGTCACCGAGCCTGCCTATATCGCGGCGGTTGAGAACGGTCCGCTGACGGCGGTGCAGTTCTGCCCGGTGGGATCTGGTGAGCTGGGTGCGGAGTTTATGCGCCGCTGGGTTGCGTCCCTGGCGGTGACTGGTCGCCTGTCATCTGAGGGCTCCGCTACTGCTGCGGGAGGTAACTAATGTCTGCACCCGTTCTTGAACTTCTGCCCGCTGTTGATATTTCTGAAGGCTACGCGGTGCGCCCGGTGGGAGGCACCCTCTCCGGTGGTGAGCAGCGCCTCGACCCTGTTGAGGCGGCTCTGACCTGGGTGAAGGCTGGTGCTCGCTGGATTCACCTGGTTGATCTTGATTTGGCGTTTGGTCGCGGCACGAATACTGAGGTTCTGGCTGAGGTGGTTGCCGCCGTCCGTGCCGAGAACGCTCGGATGACCGGCTCCGCTCCGGTTCGTATTCAGGTCAGCGGCGGTGTGCGTAATGCTGAGAGTCTGGAGCGCGCTCTGAGCCTGAATCCGGACCGCGTGAACGTGACCAGCGCGGCTCTGGCGGATTCTTCCTGGCTCGAAGAAACTCTGGCTCGTTATGCCGATTCTGATCTTCTGGCTCTTGGCCTCGATGCCCGTTACAACCCCGAGCGGGGCTGGGTGACGGTGGCTCGCGGTACCGACTGGTCGGGTCCGGATCTGGCGGAGGCGCTGGCGTGGCTGGAGGGCGCGGGTGTGCGCCGCTATATCGTTACGGATGTGAGTAAGGACGGTTCTCTGGCGGGCCCCGGTGCGGAGCTGCTGGATGAGGTGCTGGCTCAGACTGCCTGTCGGGTGGTGGCCTCCGGTGGTGTGGCGTCGCTGGCTGATCTTGAGAAGCTGCGTTCTATGGTTCCTTATGGTTTGGAGGGCGTGGTGCTTGGCAAGGCGCTGTATGTGGGTAACTTTAGTTTTGAGCAGGCTCTTGAGGCCGCTGGTTCCCGCTAAAGTTACCGCTCCTGCTAAATCTCGTTCCCGCTAAATCTGACTCCCGCTCAAGCTACCGGTTCGCGCTAGTCCGCGTATCTAGTCCGCGTAGATTTCTTATTCGCACAGGCTTTATATATGACCAAGCCCCGTCTTCCTCAGTGCGAGGGAGGCGGGGCATCGTGATCGCATAAAGCTGGCTTAGCAAAGCAGTCGGCTTAGTACACCGGACCGGTGAGCTTTTCGCCGGGGCCCTTGCCGGGTTCGTCCGGGAAGGGGGATGCTTCGCGGAAGGCGAGCTGCAGGGTGCGCAGGCCGTCGCGCAGGGGTGCTGCGTGCTGGGAGCCGATTTCGGGTGCTGCGGCGGTGACGAGACCTGCCAGTGCGGTGATGAGCTTGCGTGCTTCGTCGAGGTCCTTGAGGTCGTCGGCGTTTTCGTCTGCTGCCAGGCCGCACTTGACGGCTGCGGCGCTCATCATGTGGATGGCTGCGGAGCTGATGATTTCGATGGCGGGTACGTCTGCGATGTCGCGCAGCTGTTCGTTGACGGCTTCGACCTGCTCTTCGGTGAGTTCGGTGTGGCCGTGTACGGGGGTTTCTTCTTCCGCGGTGAAGCGGAAACTCGTGTTTTCAGTGCTCATAGTCCTAGAATCTCATATTTCGTTTGTTTCGGTAAATGCGTCCTTAAGAGTGGGCGCTTCTGTGGAATCACTGCAGGAATCCCCGCAATTTTTATGGTGTTTTACGTCTAATCCCTTGCGCCTGTCGGGGGTTCTGCGGTATGGTTGTAGGCAGTTTGCAAGTGGAGCATGCCTCCCACCCGGTTGACCGCCGCAGGCGTTAGTTTGCGAGTTTTGAGGTGAACGGGTTCGTCCGCCGCTTTCGGCGTACGCTGGTTTGTGCCTCCGCTTGTGTAACTGCGGGGGCTTTTTTAGTGCCCGCAACGGATAGTATTCACGGGGAAACCCACAGAGCACAGGAGCTAGTCATTAGCGAACCACGCATTAACGATCGTATCCGCGTTCCCGAGGTCCGTCTTGTCGGTCCCGGTGGCGAGCAGGTAGGCGTTGTCCCTCTGAAGGACGCTCTGCGTCTGGCTGAGGACGCCGAACTCGACCTGGTCGAGGTTGCCCCGAACGCGAAGCCGCCCGTGTGCAAGCTCATGGATTACGGTAAGTACAAGTACGAAGCCGCAATCAAGGCTCGTGAATCCCGCAAGAAGCAGGCTAATGCCGTTCTGAAGGAGATCCGTTTCCGCCTGAAGATTGATACCCACGACTACGAAACCAAGGTTGGACACGCTCGTCGTTTCCTTTCCGGTGGTGACAAGGTCAAGGCAATGATTCAGTTCCGTGGTCGTGAGCAGCAGCGCCCCGAGATGGGTGTGCGTCTGCTGGAGCGTCTGGCGGCTGAGCTGGCTGAGGTGAGCACCGTTGAGTCTCGCCCCCGTCAGGATGGCCGCAACATGGTGATGGTTCTGGCTCCGCTTCGCGGTAAGGCAGAGGCTCGCCGTGAGCAGGGCGCCGGCGGTCGCAAGGGTCGCGAGCGTATTGACACGACCAAGGCGAAGCCCGTAACTAATTCTCTGGCAGACGCTATGCCTGCCGAGTTGAAGGCACAGGCTTCCGCCGAGTAGGGAACCGGGTCGTCACTTTAGGATGGGCACGCGCCTCCACCGCTCGGTGGGTGTTGCGGGTTCACCCGGTGCCGGTTCCGAGGCACCTCGTTGGGGGTGCCTCACCTTTGGTCCTTGGGGCTGATGCGTGTATCGCTCAACCCCACTAAGCTACCCCGCTTTGTGGCGGGGGATGAATGTAAGGAGAAC
>NZ_CALJRY010000346.1 GCF_937976295.1 uncultured Rothia sp.
TGATTGATGAGCAGACCTTCGTGGAGGCTCAGCAGGCAACTGCCGAGTACGACGCCATGAAGTACGACGCTGATCACGCGCTGGAGACTGCGGCGAAGCTGGGCCGTTAGAAACTGGGCCGTTAGAAGCTGCGGTTCTGTGCTCTGGGGATTTTGTTCCCTGAGACCTTCCCTGGGACCTTGAGCCGGGTGGTCCGCGGCCATTGCGGGTAATAAACGAAAAATACGGAAAATTTCTGGGATTCCTCGTAATAAAACCGTAAAAATACCGTGGGCTCCCGAAGCGGGTCTATCATAGATAGTGAACCGTATGATCTTGTATGCGTTCAAATGTCTGTGTGTTGGATGAGGCTCGAAAGCATCGTAGCTTTCGAGCCTCATCATTTTAATTTCTGAACATATTTTTAGAGCATTGATCCTAGATATTGTGTTCATTTGTTTTATGTTGTGAATCTGTGCGATTAGCCCGCGCAAAGCGGCGGGGGAGTAGAGTTAAAACCATGCAAAGTCACGAACAGAACCGCGAAAACACCCCCGAAAAGACCCCTGAAAAGACCCCCGCCCCTGAGTCCGGCACCACCGAACTGCTGGTGCACGTACCCGCCCGCTGGGGCGATATGGACGCCTACGGGCACGTCAACAACGTAGCCATCCTCTCGGTCATGGAAGAAGCCCGCGTGGCGCTCTTCGGCCCGCCGCCGTCCTCTGGCGAGAAGCCGACCGTGGCGCCGCAGCCTCCGATTCCGCTTTTCGACCTGGTTGCCGAGGGCGTGCAGGCGCTCATCGCCGAGCACGGCATCCGCTACCTGGCTCAGCTGCCCTACACCGGTGAGCCCGTGCCGGTGCGCCTGAGCGTGGAGAAGGTCAGCGCCGCATCCGTGCGTATTGGCTACTCGATCCTCTCCCCGGTGGACGGCCGTGAATGCGTGCGCGCTTTTACCGTGCTAGCGTTCTGGGATTCGGTGGCGGGGCGGCTGACTCGGCTGACTCCCGAGCAGCGTGAACTGCTGAGCTCCTACCTGCCGCAGAAGTAGGGGGCGCTCCGCTGTAATACAACGGCATTGAACGGGGTTAAGCGTATGCTTTAAATACCTTCTGCAAAGGGTGCAAAAGGTCTATCACCGGGAGAGATAACGATGTCGTTTCACCACACTCAGGTAGGCTCCGCCGGCTGGGTTCGCCGCACGATGCGCGCCACCGGTTGCGCCGCCGCCCTGCTCCTCGCCCTGACCGGCTGCTTTGGCGGTTCTCAGAGCGAAAACTCTTCGTCGAGCCCCCGCCCCTCCAGCACGGCTAACCACTCGCAGTACCCGCTCCCTTCCGCCACGGCGTCGCCAACGAAGAAGACCGAACCGACCGTCACCGAGACTCGGGTGTCAGCCCCCGCAGAGAGCGCCGAGGCGAAGGCCTCCGAATCCTCCACACCCGCTGAAGCGAAGGAAACTCCCGCAACGGCCGCAAACCCCACTGCCGCCCAGACGCCTCGTGCACCCGAAAAGGTGGAGGCTGAGCGCGCCTCCGCCGGTGAGCGTTGCGGACACATTGGCCGCAAGGGCTACCTGAAGACTGGTGCGGAAATCATGGTGCTGCGCGGTACCGTGGACTGCGCCCACGCCCTGGACGTGCTGACCGAGTACGTCACCACCCCGCGTGCCGACGACAACACGACCCAGCACCGGGTTGCGAAGGTTCAGGACGCCACCTGCTACTGGAACCCGCAGTCCGATATGGCTGAGAACCGTCGCGAGGATCGCGGCGCCCCCGAATGCACCATCGGTGAGGATGTCGCCTTTGTGGCGCGCCTGGAAAATCCGGATGCGCCCCAGATTCCCTTCCTCATGGAGCCCTCCTACTACGATTCCGGTGCCGGCTACTACCGTTTCAAGAGCGACGATGAGCGCACCCTCTGCGAGCTGAACCCCGCGGACGGAACCCTGGTGTGCGAGCGCCGCACCGGCGAGCAGACCGGCGACGGTAACGGTGTGGTCGGTCGTACTTTTGCCGGCCCGGTGGAGGTGACTCGCATGAACTTCCTGACCGGCGCCAGCGAGGTGAATACCGTGGATGAGTCCTCGGCCCTGCACGCGGAAACCACCACCGCAAACACGAAGATGATGCATGCCCTGGATGTGGTGACTGTGCCCGCTACTGAGGGCAATCAGCTGACCTGCTTCGGCGAGATTGAGACTGGCTCGATCACCTGCCATGACGGAAACGGCCGCACTATTACGGTGCGTGGCAGGCACGAAGGCTAAGTGCCCTAGCGGTGCCACCCTGCGGGCTCCTCAGACACCGTATAGCTATCTCACAGGTAGCGTCTATAAAATACACTGGTGAGGAACCCGAACCGATGACGCAGAAAGGTCACCATGCATCCGGCACAGAAGCACTCTACCCAGACTTCTACCCATGCTCGTTCTACTACGCTCCGCACCGCTAAGCGCTACAGCCCCGTAGCGCTCGGTGCCACGCTGTTGCTGGCGCTGTCGGCATGCTCCGGAGGCACCACCACCGCCTCCCCGAGCGCCACCGCAACCCCTAGCCCGAGCGCTACGAGCGCGAAGGCGACCGCTAGCCCCACCCGCACTGTAACGGTCACTGAAAGCACCCCGACTGCCGGTACTATTCACACCGCCACCGCGGAGGCCACCGTGAGCCCCGGAACCATCACCACCGCAAGCCCCGCGGCGACCGTTCAGGCGAGCTCCTCCGCATCGGCTAAGGCGAATACCTCGGCTAGGGCTGTGGCGAGTGCGTCGAGCACCGCGAGCCTGTCCAGTTCGGATGTTCAGTCTGCGGGCGGTAGCTGCGGCAGCATGGACGCCACCGGCTACCTGAAGCACAACGCTACGGTTCAGGTGACCTCCGGTGCGGTGGATTGCCTGTTTGCGCGTGAGCTGATCCGCCAGTTTGTGGTGCAGAACCCCGCCGAGGTGACCGATAAGGCGAACGGTGAGCGTACCGTCATGTCGGCGCGCTGCTACTGGAAGCCGGGTGATGGCGCGGACCGTGCGACCCCCGAGTGCGTGTCCCTGGATGGTGGCAGCACCGTCATTACCGTGAAGCTGACCAACTAGTTTACGGCTCACCCCCCCCAAGGTACATCCCGCAAGGCACGGGTATTAAACACGAACGCCGCGTTGACGAATAGTTCGTCAACGCGGCGCTTGTGTGTCGAAGCTATCTCAATCAGCTGGGGGTTAGAGCTCTCCGCGTGCGCGGGCGGCGAGCACATCATCCAGGCGGGCGAAGGTCGAACGCCAGGTGGTGCGCACCTCCTCGTGAACCGAGGCGGGCATGGGGCCAATCTCAATGACGATGCGGGTGCCGGCTCCCACGCCGTCGGCGGTAATCACGGTTTCGGGGAAGAAACGGTGACGCTGGTACACCAGCACGCTGCCGGGGTTGCCCAGGTGGTCGGGCAGCTGCTCGGCGTATTCGAGCTCCTTGAACGGTTCAATGCTCAAAAAGCGGCTCTGCAGAATGCATGACACCGAGGGGTCCACCTCGTTGATCATGGACAGGCGCTGCAGGCCGCCGACGACGGGCTCCACGACAACGTCGGTGGGGCGCACGTGCCAGCCGGCGGGGCCGTACCAGCGGACCAGCAGCTCGGGGTCCAGGTAGGCGCCGAAGACGTCCTCGACCGGGGCCGCGATTTCGTGATCGAAGACGAGAAGCTCCTCATCGGGAACATGAGTGATGCTCATAGGGTTCTCCTTAAACGGGTTGAAGAGCGGGTTTAGGGCTTCTTGCCGGAGTAGTAGTTGCCGAGGAACTCGTCACGGTACTCGAAGTAGGTACCGTTCTTGATGGCTTCGCGGGCGTCGTCCACCATACGCACGATGAAACGCTCATTGTGAATGGAGGCGAGGGTCGCCGCCAGACGCTCGTCCGCCTTGAAGAGGTGACGCAGGTAGGCGCGGGTGTAGTGGGTGCAGGTGTAGCAGTCGCAGCCCTCGTAGATGGGTGAGAAGTCCGCCTTGAAGCGCGCATTGGTGATGTTGTAGCGGCCGGTGGGGGAGTAGACGGCGGCGTTGCGTGCCACGCGGGTGGGGGAGACGCAGTCGAAGGTGTCCACGCCGTTTTCGATGCCGACGAAGATATCGTCGGGTTCGGAGATGCCGAGCAGGTGGCGGGGCTTGGATTCGGGCAGCTCTTCGGCGCACCAGCGCACGATGGTGCCGAGGTTTTCCTTCTCGAGCGCACCGCCGATGCCGAAGCCGTCAAAAGGCATTGCACCCAAATCCTGGCACGCCTTGCGGCGCAGGTCCTCGTACTGCGCGCCCTGAATGACGCCGAACAGCGCCTGGTAGGGCTTGCCCACACGCTCTGCGGTCAGGCGCTGGTGCTCAGCGATGCAGCGCAGCGCCCACAGGCGGGTGCGTTCGAGCGCCTCCTCCTGGTAGCCGCGGGAGTTGTAGAGGGTGGTCAGCTCGTCGAAGGCGAACATGACGTCGGCACCGATCTGGTGCTGAACCTGCATGGACACCTCGGGGGTGAAGCGGTGAATCGAGCCGTCAATATGCGACTTGAAGTTCACGCCGTCGTCGTCAATGTGGGCGAGGCGTTCCTTGCCCTTTGCCACGTCGTCGTCACCGAGGGGGCGGCCGTCGGCGCCCTTAGCGTCCGCGACGGTGCCCATGTCGATAACCTTCTTGAAGCCGGAGCCCAGGCTCATGACCTGGAAACCGCCGGAGTCGGTGAAGGTCGGGCCGTCCCAGTTCATGAAGGCACCCAGGCCGCCTGCTGCGTCGAGGATTTCGGGGCCGGGCTGCAGATACAGGTGGTAGGCGTTGGAGAGCAGAGCCTGAGCGCCGAGCTCCTTCATGGATTCGGGCAGGACCGCCTTGACGGTTGCCTTGGTGCCCACGGGGGTGAAGGCGGGGGTCTGGATCTGTCCGTGCGGGGTGGTGATGACACCGGTGCGTCCGCGGAACTGTCCGCCGTTGGCTTCTACACGTTCAGCGCTGGGGGAGGCGGTGTCCGCCAGGCGGCTGGTGATGGTGAAGCCAAAGTCCTCGGTGGGGAAAGAGTTATCTAGAACGCTCATTCTTCTCTCGATTGTTTGCTTTCCGTCTGAATGTCTACACCCTAGCCTACCGGAAAACCCCGCCTCTCTTGCCGGAGGCGGGGTTTGCGCGGGTACAGTCGGGCGAGGGCACAGCCGGGCGCGGCTAGGTTCAGCTAGCCGTAGCCAGCGAAATTAGCCTGCGCAGTTAGCCGGCGAAGTCGCCGAGCATGTCCACGGTCGGCACGAAGAAGAGGGTGCCGGTCACCGCGGTGCTGAAATCCAGCAGACGGTCATAGTTGGCGCCATCCACTCCGGTGAACATATTCATGAGCATCTTTCGAACGGTCGAGAAGGTGCTGGCGTAGCAGATGAAGTAGGTGCCCAGCTCGTTGTTACCCACGGTGCCGAAGGGCATGTTGTCGCGAATAACCTTGAAGTCGTCACCGATATTGGCGGCAGCGGAGTGAGAGTCGGCGGGCTTCTCGTCCTCGCTCATCTCGATGTCGTCGTGCTTGGAGCGGCCAATGACCTTCTCCTGTTCGGAGACGGGCAGGGCGTTCCACGCGGTCATGTCGTGGATGTACTTCTGCACGAACTGGTAGCTGCCGCCCTTGTAGGCGGGGTCATCGTCACCGATGATGCCGAAGTATTCGCGTGCCGCGGGGGTCTGCGGGTTCTCGGTGCCGTCCACAAAACCGATGATGGA
>NZ_CALJRY010000347.1 GCF_937976295.1 uncultured Rothia sp.
ACAGCTAGAATCACAGCTCATCAGCTGAAGCCTGAAAGGCGATTGATTATGTGTGAAAACGCAATCAACGCCCGCGTCCCTGTGGCGGTCCCCGGCGCACGCGGCTCCTCCCCGCTCCTGAAGAAGGTAGCGGGGGCGGTAGCCGCCACTGCAGCCTTGGGGGCCGCCACGGCGGCGTACGGGCACTTTATTGAGCTGAATAATTTTCAGCTCCGCACCGAGTCCCTGCCGGTGTTGCCCGCTGGTAGCCCCGACTTTAGGATTCTGCATATTTCGGATATGCACATGATTCCGGGCCAGCAGAAGAAGATTGACTTCATGCACTCGCTGGCTGCTCTGGAGCCGGATTTGGTGATGAACACGGGCGATAACCTCTCCCACGTGGACGGTATGGATCCGTTGTTGGAGGCTCTCGACCCGCTCATGGACTTCCCCGGCGTGTTTGTGCCCGGCTCCAATTGCTATTTTGCGCCCCTCTTCAAGAACCCGGCACGTTACCTGTGGCAGACCCCCGCCCCTCAAGTGATTGAGGAGGGAAGCCGTGCACGCCTGCCCATTGAGCTGATGCATGACGCCTTCGAGTCGCGCGGCTGGACGGGCCTCATTAACCGCTACGACACGCTGAACCTCAAGGGTCTGCGCCTGGAGTTCTCCGGTGTGGATGACCCACACCTGCGTTACGATGAGCACCCCGGATTCGCCCCGGGTGCTTTCGATGAGGGTGAGGAGCCGAGCATCCGTATCGGTGTGTCTCACGCCCCCTATATGCGTACTCTGCACCGCTTCGTGCAGGACGGTGCGCAGGCTATTTTTGCCGGTCATACGCACGGCGGTCAGGTTTGTCTGCCCGGCGGTCGCGCTCTGGTCAGCAACTGCGATTTACCGCCTTCGCGTGCTAAGGGTATCAGTGAGCAGTCCGGTATTCCGGTTCAGGTTTCTGCCGGTTTGGGTACCTCTCGTTTTGCGCCGGTGCGTCTGTTCTGCCCGCCGGAGGCGGTCTTGGTGACCCTCACGGCTCGCGATAAGGAGCAGGACACCTCCGCTACCTCGGCGGGTGGTCGTCTCTAATGTCTGAGGCTTCTACAGCGCACACAACTAAGCGCCGCCGCAACCCTTTCCTGGAGACTGCGAGCGAACCGACCCCCGCCCCGATTGACTACGCGCACAGTGACCGTGCCCCGCGCACTCTCGCCGCATATGCGCGTCCGATTCGTGTGCGCTGGGGTGTGGGCCTGCTCGTGGCGTTCGGCGCCGGTGCCCTTGAGATTTCCATCCCGCAGGTACTGCAGATTATTGTGGATCATCTCTCGCAGAGCACCACCGAAAGCGCCATCTGGACTGCCGGCGGCCTGGTGCTTCTGCTGGGTATTGCGCACGCCTCCTTCATGTACTGGAGGCGTTGGCTGATTGTGGACCCGACCTCCACGATTGAGCTGTCCATGCGCATGAACTTCTTTGACCGCCTGCTCAGCGCCCCGCTTTCTCTGCTGGATCGTTGGCCTTCCGGTCAGCTGCTGACCCGTTCCATGAGCGATTTGGGTACGATTCGTCGTTGGTTGTCCTTCGGTATTGTGCAGCTACTGACTGTTGCGGTGATGTTCCTGGTTGGCGGCTTTTTCATGCTGCGTTCTTCGCCGTCCCTGGCGCTGGTGTTTGTGGTGACCGTGCCGATTCTGGTGCTGTCGCTGGTGAATTTCACCCGCAAGTACTACCGCGCCTCGCATGAGATTCAGCAGATGACGGGCGATCTCTCCACCCGTATTGAGGAGTCGGTGCGCGGCATCCGCGTAATTAAGGCGCTGGGCCGCTCCCCCGAGCAGATTCAGGAATATTCCGAGTCGGTGGACGCCCTGCAGGTGCGCGAGTACGGCAGGTCGATGCTGGTGGCCCGTGTTGCCCTGTACCAGGGCCTGATTGTGGGTGTCTCCACGGCGGTGGCGCTGGCTGTGGGTGCTTCTCAGGTTGCGGCGGGCACTTTGAGTCTGGGCGCGATGACCGCCTACTTTGCGGTGCAGACGACCGTGCTCAGCCACGTGACGCGCTCGACCGCGCTGATGTCTGCCTATTTGAGCTATAAGGTGGCGTTGGAACGCCACAACGAGGTCATGGACGAGCCCGGCTTTGAGGCCGTGCCGCTGGTTCGTGGCTCCGCGGCTATGTCTGGGCCCGAGCATCCGCAGGGTGCTTCTGATTCGTCAACAGTAGCTGGAGTATCTGCCGAGGGCGGCTCCGGGAAGGAAACTATGCAGTACCCCAGCGGTGGCGCAGTATCTGTCACTTTCGATCACGTTCAGTTCAGCTACGACGCTGCCGAAGCGCCTGTTCCTGCAGAGGCTACCGGCGCAGGCTCTGAGGTGAAGGCGCCCGAGGTTTCCGTGCTGAAGGACGTGAACTTCAAGGTCTTCCCGGGTGAGATTCTGGCGCTGGTGGGTGCAACCGGTAGCGGCAAGTCGACCGTGCTGTCGCTGGTTCCGCGTTTCTACGAGCCGACCTCCGGTTCCCTGCGTTTTGGCACCCGAGATGCCGCCGAAATGTCCATTGAGGAGGTGCGCGCCCAGACCGCGTTCGTCTTTGAGGAGGCGGTGCTCTTCTCCGGCACGGTTCGCGAGAACGTGCTGATGGGCGTTGCTGAGCAGTACGAGCGCGGCACCGAGGATGAGGACTACCCCGCCGCGGAAGAGCTGGAGGCGACCCTCCAGACCGCACTGCAGCTGGCTGCGTGCGATTTCGTGGCGGAGCTTCCGCAGGGTCTGGATACCGTCATTGGTGAGGAGGGTCTGAGCCTTTCGGGTGGTCAGCGTCAGCGCCTGTCGTTGGCGCGCGCTTTGGCGAAGCGCCCCTCCGTGCTGCTGCTAGATGATCCGTTCTCGGCACTGGATGTGAACACGGAGGAGCGTATTATTACGGGCCTGCGTGAGGGCCTGGACGGTCTGGGCGGCGCTACGACCCTGCTGACGGCGCACCGCCCCTCCACGGTGGCGTTGGCGGACCGCGTGCTACTGATGGTTGATGGTGCCGTGGTCGCTGAGGGTACTCATGCTGAGCTGATGGACTCTTCGGAGCAGTACCGTCTGCTGATGACGATGGAGGACGGCTAATGGCCCACCATGGTCCGGCTCAGCGGCGGGAGGAGTTGAGCCCGCAGGAGCGCGCACAGACCCGTGAACGTTCGATGGCTCTGCTGCGCCAGATGCTGCGCCCGCACCGTGGGCCGTTGGCGCTGTCGATTATTTCGGTGCTTTTGGTGTCGGGTTCCTCGGCGGTTGCGCCGATTCTGATTGCCCGCGTTTTGGATAGTTCCATTGAACCACTCAGGCAGGGTGACGCCGCTCCCCTGTTGACTCTGTTGGCGTTTTTTGTGGCGGCTACTGCGGTGACCGCGATTTTTTCGTGGGTTAACGTTGCGTACACGGTGCGTGTGTCGCTGGGTGTGGTGGTGTATCTGCGTAAGCGGGTGTTCCGTCATGCGCAGTCACTGAGCGTGTCGTTCCATGAGCGGTACACTTCGGGCAAGGTTATTTCGCGTCTGACGAGCGATATTGATACGGTCCGCAGCTTCTTGGATAGCGGCATCAGCCAGTTGGCGATCACGTTGCTGTCCATGGTGATTTCTGCGGTCGCTATTTTCCTTCTGGATTGGCGTATTGGTCTGTTCATGCTGGTTATGGGCGTGCCGATTTACTTTTTGACGCGCTGGTTCCAGAAGACGGCGGTGCCGGTTTTCCGCACGATGCGTACCGAGTCTGCGCATTTGACGAGCCGTTTTGTGGAGACGTTTACGGGTATCCGCGCGGTGAAGGCGTTTGGTGCGGAGGCGCAGATGCGCATCGAGTATGCTCAGGCGTCGGAGCGTTACCGTCTTGCGGTGATGGATTCGATTAAGATTTTCGGCATCTACTCACCCGTGCTGATGCTTTTGGGCAATGTGTTTATTGCTGGTGCGCTGGTGCTGGGTGGTTATGCGGTGCTGGGTGGCACCATGCAGATTGGTACCTTGCTGGCGTTGGTGATTTACGCGAACCGTGTGTTTGAGCCGGTGATGCAGCTCTCTGAGTTCTACAACATGTTCCAGTCGGCGATGTCCGCGTTGGAGAAGCTGTCGTCGTTCTTGGCTGAGGAGCCGGAGGTTGCTGAGCCGGAGCGTCCGCATGAGCGGGCTGTAGAGCCTGCGGCTGAGTCTACTGCTGGCGCCTCTGAGGGCGTGAGCGGCACGGTTCGCGGTGCCCTGGTGGAGCTGGATTCGGCGGTCTTTGGGTACACGTCGGATCGTCAAGCGTTGCAGGAGACGAGCCTGCGTATTGAGCCGGGTACGACCGTGGCGCTGGTGGGTGCGACCGGTGCCGGCAAGTCGACTATCGCTAAGCTGGTGGCTCGTTTCTACGATGTTTCGTCCGGTCAGGTGCGTATTGACGGCGTGGATGTTCGCCAGCTGGCGGATGTGCAGCTACGCCGTGAGGTGCTCATGCTAACCCAGGAGGTGTTCCTGTTCTCCGCCTCGATTCTGGAGAATATCCGTATGGGTAACCCGCAGGCGTCCGATGAGCAGGTGAAGGCTGCCGCGAAGGCGGTGGGTGCTGATGCGTTCATTGAGCGTCTGCGTGACGGTTACGAATCGCGGCTGGGTCGCGGCGGTATTACCCTGTCGGCGGGTCAGCGTCAGCTGGTGTCGTTTGCTCGCGTTTTCTTGGCGAATCCGCGGGTGCTGATTTTGGATGAGGCGACGGCTTCGCTGGACATTCCGAGTGAGCGCGCGGTACAGGCGGCGCTGCGTACCGTGTTGGCGGGGCGTACGGCGCTGGTGATTGCGCATCGCCTCTCGACGGTTCTGGGCGCTGATCGTGTGCTGGTGATTCATGAGGGCTCCGTGGTGGAGGACGGCTCCCCGCAGCAGCTGATTGCCTCCGGTGGTCGTTTTGCGGCGATGTACGCCTCCTGGGATGAGCTGAATCAGGTTCAGGAGGCTGAAGCCTAGAGACTTTATCTGCCGCTGCCCGACCGGTGGCGTGCCGCTGTGTTGCGTTCTGAATTTTTTTGGGTTATCCTAGGTGAGTTGCCTACGGTATTCGCTGATAGGTCAACATCGGGATGTGGCGCAGCTTGGTAGCGCGCGTCGTTCGGGACGACGAGGTCGCAGGTTCAAATCCTGTCATCCCGACAGCTAGCCCCGGTCCACTGGACCGGGGCTTTGTCGTACCCGCGGTGGTATTTCTGTCACTGTATTTCTGCTGCTGTACTTCTGCCACAGATGTTGAGTACATAGAAGCGACCCCCTACCGGTGCAGGAAGGCAGGTAGGGGGTCGCTTTCTAGGTTGTGGTTCTAGGTTATGTTCTTCGGCCCGCTTAGCCGCGCCCGGAAATGAGGGCGAGAATCGCCTCCAGGGGGCCGCGTCCGGCAATGGATCGCGCCATGCGTGACCAGAGGGTGCAGAAGCCCAAGGCGATTGCGGCACCGAGCAGCAGGAAGGCGGTCCAGTACACGGCGGTGCCCCAGCCTCCGGTGGCGACGTAGTGCTCGCCCGCGGTGAGAGCCTTAACGGTGGGGCCTGCGTAGATGATGATTCCGCTCAGCACAATGGATGCACTCAGGGACATCTGGCCCAGGCGAGCGATCGGGGTGAGCATTCCCGCCTGTGCGGAGAGCAGCCGCGCGCATTCGGCCCAGAAGTAGAGGGTTGCCGCCAGGTTCAGGGTGAGCAGCACCTGCGGGCTGTTGAGGAAGCCCAGCTCGGTGTAGGGGTTGAAGGTGCGGTAGACGGTGAGCGCCAGCACGGCGAGTACCACGGGGATGGCGAGCTTTGCCTGCAGGTTGTCGTAGAGACGCACGAGCACGATGCCCAGGCACATGACCCAGATCAGCTGTGCGCTCTGTGCGTGGTTGACGCCGTGGCTTGCGAGGAAGGGCAGCTGCACGGCAGTCCACTGGTCGGCCCGAGCGGCTACGTCCATGAGGAGGGTGTAGGTCCAGGTGATGAATGGGCTGGTGACCACCGCCAGCGCGGCGACCGCCCACAGGGGCAGGTGCACGACGAATAGGGTGAGCAGGGTGAGTAGCGCCAGGTGCACGAGCATGTCGAAGGGTAGCGTGTAGCTGAAGCCCTGCGCCGGTACGGTTACGCCGGCTTGCGGCAGGTAGGTGATGCCCTGCATGAGCGCCACGCCCAGCAGTAGTAGCGCGAGGAATCGCACGATGGTTCCGGCGAAGAGTTGCGGGAAGTTCGCGGTGCGGGCGTACCGCCAGGCGGCTGCACCCAGGATTGCGGCGAAGAGCGGTTCGGCGGGTACGAGGGTCTGCGGAATCCAGAACTTCCAGGAGACCGGGATCAGCTGCAGCCAGTATCCAAAGGGGATGAGCAGGCTGAGCACGGCGAAGGCGCGGGCGAGGTCGAGCCCGAGGTCGCGTCGGGTGCCTCCGAGGGAGGCTGCACGTGTCCCGCTGCTGACGGTGGGGATGGGTTGAGTGCGCCCTGCTGCCATGTCCTCGCTCCTTGTAGTGCCGTGTTTGAGAGTCTGTGTGCTCTGCCGGGGTGCCTGTCTGCCGGGTATCTGCTTGCTAGGGTATCGTCTGCCCGGTGGTGTGTGCCGGATGCTCTGGCGTAGGTGTTAAGTGTAACGGTGGAAGCTGTGACTGCTTAGGCGGTGGCGCGGAGGTTTTGCTCTCATGCCGCTTCTGTCCCGGCCGTTGGCGGGTACCTCTTGCCCCTAGTGAGTGCTGTTCAAGTGTTGTTGCACGAGGTTGGGTGTGTACCATTGGTACGTTCTTAAAGGTGGGGCCATCCCGCGGGCACTTCGCCCCGGTGATTTTCCTGTCCGTGCCCCACCTGCACATACACCACGTTGAGGTTTTATGTTTTCCACTCTTTCACCTCTTTTTCTGACGGATTTGGGGACTTCCGGTGCTCTGCTGGCTTCGGGTACGGCCCTGTCGGAGGCGACGAACCACGAGAGCGACCAGTTTGTGTCCATCTTCTGGATTACGTTGGTTGCGTTGCTGTCGCCGATTCTTTCGCGGCTGACGGGTAAGAAGATTCCTGATGTGGTTTTCCTGCTCATTTTTGGTCTGCTCATTGGCCCGAACATGCTCAACCTTGCCAACACTGAGGGCGGTATCCCGCTGCTGAAGGAGCTCGGTCTGGGTATGCTCTTTTTGATTGCGGGCTTTGAGATTAACGTGTCCTCGCTGCGTAGCCGTCAGGGTTATAGCGCTATTGCCACGTGGGTGGTGTGCCTTGCCTTGGGTATGGCGGGTGCGGCGGTTATTACGTCGTTCTCGCATGAGTTGAATACGTATATTGCGGTGGGCGTGGCGTTGAGTTCCACGGCATTGGGCACGCTGTTGCCGATGTTGAAGTCTCACGGTGCTGCCGGTACGCCGGTGGGTAATGCGGTGCTGGTGCACGGCGCTGTGGGTGAGCTTCTGCCGATTTTCGCTATTTCGCTGTTGCTGTCTTCGCGTT
>NZ_CALJRY010000348.1 GCF_937976295.1 uncultured Rothia sp.
CTGACAAGGCATTTTGCACGGGAATGCTCATCGTGGAGGTATCCGGCGCGTAGTTCTTCGAGGAAGGGTTCTTCGTATCGTCTGTCTGAGCGGCGGATGCGCTAGCGGTTCCCTTCTGCGGCGCGGCTGCATTCGACGCAGACCCGTGTGTCCCGGATTCGCGTACCGAAGAATCAGCTCGGTTCGAGCCCTGCTGAGTCTTCTGCGCGGAGGCGCGTGCAGCTTTCTGCGCCGCATCCAGATCTATGCCTGACGGAGCCTTTTCCGCTGCTGCGGGGGCAACCACGGCAGGCTTGAGTTCGTCGGCGATAGTCCTCGCCTGTGCAGACTGCGCGGGTTTATCGGCGATCTGCGCTTCTTGCCCGGTCGCGCGGGCGGCAGTATTCGCGGTCGTCGGACGCTCAGCCTGGGCTGACTCGTTAGTGTGTACCGGCTTTTGAGGCTGAGCCGATTCATGAGCCTGTGCCGGTTTGGCAGTTTGCGCCGGTTTCTGGGACTGGGCTGACTCATGAGTCGGCACAGATTCCTTGGCTGGCGCAGGCTTACCGATTGGTGCAGGCTTATTAGCCGGTGCCGAACCGTGAGCCGGTGCCGAACGCTCGGGCTGCGCGGGGGCAGAAGCCTTGGCCGACGTATCATTCTGCTCGCTCTTACGAGCGCCTTCCACAGGCTTCGCGGCGGGTGCCTGTGCAGCCGGTTTCTCCGCGATATTCCGCTCGGATGCACGATGTTCCTCAGCTGCTTGCGGGTTGGCGGGGGCAGCCGAAGACGCCGATTTTACCGAAGCATTATCCTGTGCGGGCTTGGCGTTCACCACCGCAGAGGCAGCAGGTTGTACAGGTTGTGATTGTACCGGCGCCTGCGACCCTTGCGGTGCAGAAGCAGAAGTATCAGCAGCAGGTGAAGCAGCAGCATTTTTCACGGACATACCGGGCTGTGTGGCCGCGTGCGCAGCACCCGAAGCCGGTGCTGCGGTGGCAGGCGCATCCGAGGAAGAAGCGGGCGCTTCCACACCCATTGACGCGCCCTCAGCCGAGGAGGCGGCAGCCGCATCCTGCCCCTGGTTCAGAGCGGCTTTCCTCTTTTGCCGGTAGGTGTACATGCACACGAGCCCGGCGAAGGCAAGCTGCAGAATAAGGGCCTGCACAAAGTCAAGCGGCTGTTCCTCACGAACCGCACCAAAGGGATCCTCCAAACCCAGCAGCCCAAAGATAAAAATCGAAACATTATTCGCAATATGCAGGCCGATACCGGCTTCAAGACCGCCGGTGTACCAGCACAAGAACCCGGCGATCAGAGCCATCGTCAGCACAGAAAGCAGACCCCACAGTCCGTAACCATGCAGCACCATAAAGATAGGCGCTGGAATAATAATTGCCCAAACGGGGTTCTTCAGCCACCGGCCCACGGTCTGCATGAGATAGCCGCGGAAGAGCAGTTCCTCGGCGTAGCACTGGAACGGAACTATCAACAGAATAAGCACAATGTACAGCCAGAACATGCCGGAATTCAGCGGATGCACGCTGTTCTGCGTGGTCAAAGAACCATCCAGAGCCGCGAACCCTACAAAGTAAAGACCGAAAATGAGGAACCCAAAGCCTAGGAAAACACTCAAATAGGACCACCGCATGCGGCCCGCAATGGAGTGAATTAGACCTAAGGGTTTGAAGTTGGTAATCAGGCGCGCAATAAAAATCGCCGGAATCACCGGAATGACGGTGCTAAGGAACGCAATAAAAACAAGCGGGGTTTTAAAAACGTTCGCGTAAACACGCTGCAGATCGGTCAGGTGATCGTAGGGGACGCGCAGCATCACGGCGGATGCCAGCAGCGCAAAGCTCACCATCAGCAGGAGCACAAAATAGATGCCGGCAATCAGCAAACCCTCAAGAACCGGGGTGAACCAACGCGCACGCGGGTTCACATGCGATAACCGGTGATAGGGCAGCTCGCTGGCGCGTTCCAGAAGCTCCTTACGGGTAAGGCGGTTACTCCTGTAATACTCAGCGGAGGCAAAGGTAGACTCAGCGCCGTACCCGTAACTTTCTGCCTGATGCGGGCTCAGCATCGTGGGCATATTTTGGGTATTAGTGACTGCGCCAGGTGGTTGGTTTGTTGGAATGAACTCAGAACCGTGATGTCCGGGTTCCTGCTGGTGATTAGTGCTCATAGTATCCATAATAGAGGGGACCCTCCCCCGAATGTCACACCGGGGCCATCTGTGCGGGTTGCCTTACGGTGTAATAATTTACCTGCCTATGAACTTTTCGGGCTTATATTTTATGGGAAATATGCCATAATTTGAGGGTTACCGTAGTTTAAAATTTGAGGCTACTCGTGCCTACGCTTCCGGGTGTTTTTGGCGCCAGTAGTGAAGGAAGGTTCAGATGGCTCTCGTCTTCAATCCGCCCCCAAATTGGCCCAAACCGCCTGCCGGGTGGTCTCCTACCCCGACGTGGCGGCCCGATCCCGCATGGGGTCCTGTTCCCGAAGGTTGGCAGCTGTGGATTGAGGAGCCCGAGCCTGAGAATGAGCAGGCGCCCTCGACGGCGGAGTCTTCATCTGCCGCATCGGGCTCTTCTGAGGGTTCTTCCAGCGCGAAGCCCTCGCCATCGTCAAGCTCTGAGCAGAGCGGTGAGTCTGCGCAGGCTTCCGCCCCGAAGCAGCGTACCGCGCCGACCATTTCCGAACAGTTTGCCGAGCAGAAAACTTCCCATCAGCAGACCCCTGAGCAGAAGACTCAGGCGGAGTCTGCCCATGTTCAGGATGCGGCGTCAGCCGGTTCCGAGTCGCGCGAGGTCGCGGGTGAGCGTGCGGGCGCATCCGGTCCCGGTGCAGCGGCAGGCTCTTCAGCCGATTCGCAGGTGCGTTCCGAGCAGAGCACTTCTGAGACTCCCGTGAACCGTCAGAGCGGCGCCACCGAGGCTCCAAAGCCTCAGGTTTCGGAGCCTACCCGCGAGCCCGCTCGTGATGCCCACAATGCCCCATCCGCGCCAGAGACGAGCGCACAGCAGCCGGGAGTCGCGCAGGGTTCGGGTGTTTCTTACGATGCGCGAGAGCCCCTCAGCGACGCACAGGATTCTCAGAGGTCCGCAAGTTCTGCCACTGCAGCAGGTGCCGAACGGCCCGAGGCTGCACGACAGGAGCCTGTATCTTCAGAATCCGCACAGCAGCAGGTTCCTTCACGCGAGTCACGCCCCGAGCAATCTCCGGATCAGTCTCAGGGTGAGCCTACGGATGCGCGCCCCCAGTCCGATGCGCGCGATTCGGCTGATTCGCGTGGTACCGAGGCTCAGGCATCTTCCCGACCGGCTACTCCCCCGCGCGGCACTTCCCAGGTTCCTCCCACGCAGCAGCGTTTTGAGGGGCAGCCTCAGGCTCCCGTGAATCAGCAGCAGTCGGGCTTTGCCGCGCAGAGTTCTCAGGAGCAGAACGCTCAGAACCGGGGTCAGCAGTCTCAGCCGCAGCAGCCCGCACAGTCTCAACACGTTACTCAGACTCAACAGCCCGGGCAATCTCAGCAGCCGCAGTCTTTTGAGGCCCAGCGCCAGCAAGAATTTGCCCAGCGTCAGCAACAGGAGTCTACACAGCGCCAGCAGAGCTTCAATCAACAGCAGGGCTCTGGCTCTGATCAGCCTCAGCAGGATTTTGCGCAGCGTCAATCGAGTTCAAACGTTTCGCAGTCTCAGACGCCGGGAAGCGGCTCTCAGCAGCAGGGATTTGCATCGCAGAATTCCCAGCAGAATTTTGGTGCTCAGTCTCAGCAGGCTGCGCAGTCACAGCAGGGCTTTGGCGGTCAGGCTCAGCAGAATCGGGCGCCTCAAGCGCAGGGTTCGCAGAACCAGCAGCAGCCTCGCGGGTTTGATGCGCAGGCTCCTCAGCCTTGGCAGAATCAGCCCGGTCAGCAGCAGTTCAGCCAGTCCCGTGAGCAGAATCAGTCTCAGCCGCAGCAGCCCGCACAGTCTCAGCAGGGTCAGCAGCCGCAGTCTTTTGAGGCCCAGCGTCAGCAAGAATTTGCCCAGCGTCAGCAGCAGGATTCTACACAGCGCCAGCAGAACTTCAACCAGCAACAGCAGGGCTCTGAGCAGCGTCAAGGTTTTGCGCAGCAGAACCAGGGATCCGAGCAGCAGGGCCTAAGCGCCCAGTCCCAGCAGGGATTTGCCGGGCAGAACGCTCAGGAGCGAAGCGCTCAAGCGCAGGATCCGCGAACCCAGAGTACCCAAAGCCAGGGCGCTCAGAACCGAGATACCCAGGGTCAGAGTGCCCCGAATCAGGGTTCGCAGGCGCAGCAGTCCCAGAGTCGAGAGCAGCAGAGCCAGCAGGGATTCGCTCAGCCGCAGTCTCAGCAGCAGCAATCCGGCCAGGTGCGGCCCGGACAATTCCAGTCAGGATATTCTCAGTCCGGTCAGCCTCAGCAGGGACAGGGTCAGTCCGGTCAGTCGTACCAGGGACAACAGCCTCAGCAGGGGCAGGATCGGTCACGCTCGGGCTTTGGTGCGGGTGCCGCCGTCGGCGCTGCCGCAGGTTCCGCAGCGGGCGCGGGTGCAGCGGCCTCCTCCGGGGCGGGCGCATCCGGCGCTTCGGCTCAGCAGCAGGGTTCTCAGAGCCAAAATACGCAGAGTCAGAATGCCCAACAAGATCAGAGCTCTCAGTCGGGACAGAATCAGCAGCACTCGGTGCAGAACGCTTCGAACCAGCAGGGTAACCAGTTCCAGGGGCAGGGTCAGCCCAACCAATTCCAGGGCTCGCAGTCGCAGCAGAACCAGCCTCAGCAGGGTCAGTACCAGGCCGGTCAATCGCAGCAGTTCCAGCAGCAGAACGGTGCTCAGAATAATAACGTTCAGAACAGCGGTTTTGCTCAGGGTTCGTACAATCAGAACCAGTCGAACCAGAATCAGCAATACTCCGAGTCAAACACCTCGGATGCGCTCAACGGGTTCACTGCGGCGGCAGCATCCGGGTTCAGCGATTCACCGTATGCAAACGGTCAGACTCCCTTCAACCAGCCCGAGAAGCCGAAGCGCCCGTTCTTTGCGACTCCCGCCGGGTGGAGCGTCATCGCCGGTGCTGTGGCGCTGTTGATTATTATCATTCTGGTACTGATTTTCACCCTGCCGCGCGGATCTTCCAATGCAGCAGCATCGGAAAGCCCCGCCGAGTCATCATCGGCAGCCTCGGCATCGTCAGAGAGCTCGGCAAGCTCATCGCCCGCCGAGCTGAAGAATGTTGAAGCGAAACTGCCCAGCGGCGATTTCAAGGAGTACAAGGGCAAAGATAAGCAGACCATCGATATCGAGAAGCCCAAGGGCAACGATTCGAAGGCTATCGTCTACTATGAGTTCACCCCCTCCAAAGAATCCAACTCGCGCCATTCCCTGGAGGGGCGCACGGGGGACGATAAAACTTCCAGCTTCGCTCTGTACACCTCCGCGCTGACCAAAGATAAAATCTCGGGCACCCTGTGGATGGACTTGAAGACTTCCAGCCCCACCCGCAAGGTGAATGTCGATAGTGAGGGCGAGTGGCTTATTCGCGTCTACGATGCTTCCTCCGCACCGAAGATTTCTAAGGGCGAGAAGATCAGCGCCGCGTTCAACTCCTACGCCGTGATCTACTCGGGCGGCTCGGGCACTTTGGAGGCTGGCTACGAGCGCAGGCCGGTAATGAACCTGCGCGTGATGGATGCGGCCCGCTCGAACGATGTCATCTTGGAATCCAGCACCTCAGAGTTCCAGGGCACCGCGAAGTTTGACGCTTCCGAAGATGTTTACTTGGCGATTAACTCCTTCCAGGGCACCTGGAACGTCGGTATTCGCTAAGTAGCCGATAACTTCTTGGTCTAAACCGAGATAGAGAAGACCCCCGCATCGTC
>NZ_CALJRY010000349.1 GCF_937976295.1 uncultured Rothia sp.
TTCCCGGCGGTGCGAGTGCTCGGCAATGACACCGCAACGCACCTGGTGCCGGCACCTCGCGGAACCGCACAGAACCCCGGGCAGCGACGTACCCTGCAGAAGCTGGACGCCTGCCACGCGCCGGAACCGCGGCTGGACTAGCCGGAGTGGGACCAGCCAAGGCTGGACTAGCAGAGACTGGATGAGACCCAGCATCTATCGCACCGCAATGCGGGCTCGGTAGCTTCACCGAACGCTACCGGGTTCGCATGCTAGCATAAAAAATCCCCGTCACGGGGAATATTCGAAAAATACGTATAGTTATACCGACGAACAAACCATCGCCGCCCGTCGCCCTCAACGACGACGCCCCGGTGGACACGGCGAGAAAAGGAAAGCACACATGTTTACCGGAATTATTGGCGCCCTCGGCACCGTAGAATCCATCACCCCCATCGAAGGTAGCGACGCAGCCTACCTGACCCTCAACGCCGGTGACATTGTCGCCGACCTCGAGCACGGTGGCTCCCTCGCCGTCAACGGTGTATGCCTCACCGCTATCGACCTCGACCAGCTGCAGCCCGGCCAGTTCCGCGCCTACGCGATGGGTGAGACTCTGCGCCGCACCAACCTCGGCAACCTGAACCCCGGCGACACCGTCAACCTGGAGCGCTGCCTGCCCGCCGGCGGCCGCCTCGACGGTCACGTCGTGCAGGGTCACGTGGACGCGGTGGGTACCCTCGCATCCGTCACTGAGCACGAGGCGTGGAGCACCCTGCGTTTGAACCTACCCACCGAACTGGCACCCCTGCTCGCTGAGAAGGGCTCCATCGCTGTTTCTGGCGTGTCCCTGACCGTCACCGCGGTGTCCGAGCCCGGCGAAACCCCCGCATGGTTCGAGGTCGGCCTGATCCCCGAAACCCTGAAGGCAACCAACCTCGGCGCGCTCAAGGTCGGCGACAACGTCAACCTTGAGACCGATGCGCTCGCTAAGTACGTGCAGCGTCTGACCGCGTTCGCAGGCGTGCCCCAGGCTTCTTCCTCCGAGCAGGTTGCGCCGCGCCGCGCCGACGCCGCAAGCGTCCTCGACAGTGTGCAGACCGCGGTTGACGCTATCGCCGCAGGTCGCGCCGTGGTCGTCGTCGACGATGAAGACCGCGAAAACGAAGGCGACATCATCTTCGCCGCCGAGCACGCAACCCCCGAACTGATGGGCTTCATGATCCGCCACACCTCCGGCGTGGTCTGCGCACCCCTGAGCAACAAGCGTGCCGACGAGATGAACCTGCCGCCCATGGTCACCAACAACGAAGACCCCAAGGGCACCGCCTACACCGTCTCCTGCGACGCGGCATCCGGCGTGAGCACCGGCATCTCCGCGGCAGATCGCGCACGCACCGTGCAGATTCTCGCGGATGCCTCCTCGACCCCGGTGGATATCACTCGCCCGGGCCACATCTTCCCGTTGCGCGCCGTTGACGGCGGCGTGGCGGAGCGCCCCGGCCACACCGAAGCCGCAGTGGAGCTCTCCCTCGCGGCGGGACTGTCCGGCGTGGGCGTTATCGCCGAGGTTGTGCACGACGACGGCTCCATGATGCGTTTTGACGCTCTGCGTGCCTTCGCCACCGAGCACAACCTGCCCATGATTTCCATTGAAGACCTCAGCAAGTACGTAGCTAAAGCATAGGAGAGAACGTATGAGCGAAACCCCCAACACCCAGGCAACACCGGGCACCCCCGCAGAACCGGGCACTCTGGTCGAGCCGGTTAAGACGCAGGCTGAAGAGCTCAGCGCTGAATCCCTGCGCATCGCCTCCCAGCTCGCTGAGGGCTACCGCGTCAGCCCCCTCGATATGGTGCCCAACCCCAGCCCGCTGCTGGTCGAAAGCACCGAAGAGGTTGCCGTGCCCACCCCGCATGGCCTGTTCGGCATGCGCGCCTGGCGATTTGCAGACGGCGCCGAGCACCTCAGTGTCCGCGCCCTCGACCGTGACGGCACCCCCGTACCCGCCGAGGACGGGGGAGTGCCCGCGGTACGCATCCACTCCGAATGCGCCACCGGCGACATTTTCGGTTCCTTCCGATGCGATTGCGGCCCCCAGCTGGAGAACGGCCTGCACATCCTCAGCCGCACCGGCGGCTACCTCATCTACGTGCGCAACCACGAAGGACGCGGCATCGGCCTGATCAACAAGCTCCGCGCCTACGCACTGCAGGACGCCGGACTCGACACCCTCGACGCGAACCTGGCGCTCGGCCTGGACGGCGACATGCGCGACTACTCGCAGGCGGCACTAATTCTGCAGGAACTCGGCGTGAACGAGCTGAGGCTCGTGACCAACAACCCCGCCAAGCGGGAGGCGCTCGAAAGCCTCGGCCTGCAGGTCACCGAACTCATCCCGGACGAAATTCCCGCCCGAGTCGAGAACGCACACTACCTGCAGACCAAGCGTGACCGTATGCGCCACATGCTCAAAAGCGCGTAGCGGCACCCCCTAAACTTTTCAAAACCCCAAAACTCACAAGGAGAACACTATGAGCGGCGTAGGCGCAGCAGACACCACCCTCAACCCCGAAGACTACAAGGGCTTCAAGCTCGCAATCGTAGCGGCAAGCTGGCACACCCAGGTCATGGACGGCCTCATCGACGGCGCGCAGCGTGCAGCACGCGACGCAGGCCTCGAGCCGACCCTCGTGCGCGTACCCGGCACCTTCGAGCTGCCCGTCGCAGCAACCCGCCTCGCTGAAAAGTTCGACGCAATCGTCGCGCTCGGCGTGGTCATCCGCGGCGGCACCCCCCACTTCGACTACGTCTGCCAGGGCGCAACCAACGGCCTGACCGACGTGTCCGTGCTGACCGGCCGCCCCATCGGCTTCGGCGTGCTCACCTGCGACAACGAGCAGCAGGCACTCGACCGTGCAGGCCTGGAAGGCTCCAACGAAGACAAGGGCTACGAGGCGACCGCAGCGGCACTGCAGACCGCAGCAACCCTCAAGCAGTTCAGCAACTAACAGAGCTGAACGGTACGCGGCTCAGTTTCACGAAGAGAACTATTGACTCTTCACCGTGGAACTGGGCCGCAGCACCGGTTAAACTGAAACAACCCGCGCACCGGGCATACCGGGCCTTATCAGGCATGATCGGGCGTATAAGAATCTGGCATATATGCGCCAGAGACACACGCCGGCGCATCCGGTAAAACCCTATACCGGTAAAACCCCGCGCGGCAGCTAAGGGACACAGCTAAAGGGACACAGCGCACCGACGCGCCCCCAACCCAACACCAAGGAGTACAGCAATGCAGGATTTGGGCACCATCACCCCCAGCCTCGAAGAATTCCGCGCCCGCGCAGCCGGCACCCGCGTCATTCCCGTACACATCAAAATCCTCGCCGACTCACTCACCCCCATCGGCATCTACCGATCCCTCGTACTCCAAAACGACCAGGGCGAACCCATCGAAGCAGCCCACGGCACCTTCCTGCTCGAATCCGCCAAAATCTCCGCAGAAGGCGAATCCGCAGCCTGGGACCGCTACTCCTTCATCGGCGCATCCTCCCGCTCCACCCTCACCACCGTTGACGGCGCAGTCCACTGGCAGGGACGCACCCCCGCCGGCGCACCCGTCGACGGCGACCCCGTAGAAGCCATCGCCAAGACCCTGCAGATGCTCTACACCGAGCCCGACCCGACCCTGCCGCCGCTCACCTCCGGCCTGGTCGGATACCTCGGCTGGGACGTCGTACGCCACTGGGAGCACCTGCCTTTCCCGCCCGCCGACGACGTGAACCTGCCCGAATTCGCGCTCAACATGGTCTCCGACATGGCAATCCACGACAACAAGGACGGCACCGTCCTGCTCGTCGCCAACGCCATCAACTTCAACGGCACCAGCGAAAACGTCGACGGCGCCTACGAAGACGCCATCGCGCGCCTGCACAGCATGCTCCGCCGCCTGCAGCGCGGTGCCGCCGCAACTACTTCCATTCTCTCCGGCGTGGCGGACGTCGACCGTAAGGTCCGCGAAGACGTCACCCTCACCTGGAGCGAACAGGGCTTCAAAGACGCCATCGACCGCTCCAAGAAGAACATCATCGACGGCGACGTCTTCCAGATCGTGCTCTCACGCCGCTTCGAAGCCGAAACCAACGCCAAGGCACTCGACGTGTACCGTGTACTGCGCCAGTCCAACCCCTCGCCGTACATGTACCTCTTCAACTTCGAAGACAGCAACGGCACCCCCTTCCACATCGTCGGCTCCTCCCCGGAGGCGCTCGTCACCCTCAAGAACGGCATCGCCAGCACCCACCCCATCGCCGGCTCCCGCCCGCGCGGCGCAACCCGCGAAGAAGACCTCGCACTCGCCGAGGAACTGCTCGCCGACCAGAAGGAACGCTCCGAACACCTCATGCTCGTCGACCTGGCACGCAACGACCTCTCGCGCATCGCCAAGCCCGGCACCGTATCCGTCGACCAGTTCATGATCATCGAGCGTTTCAGCCACATCATGCACATTTCCTCCGCCGTCAGCGCCGAACTTGACCCGCAGTTCAGCGCCTACGACGTGCTGCGCGTCGCCTTCCCGGCAGGCACCCTCTCCGGCGCCCCCAAGCCGCGCGCCATGCAGCTCATCGACGAATACGAACCCACCCGCCGCGGCGTCTACGGCGGCGTGTGCGGCTACTTCGACTTCGCCGGCAACATGGACATGGCAATCGCCATTCGCACCGCCGTACTCAAGGAAGGCACCGCCTACGTACAGGCAGGTGCGGGCCTCGTCATGGACTCCAACCCGGACTCCGAAACCCTCGAAACCGTCAACAAGTCCGCCGCCCCGCTACGCGCCGTGCTGACCGCCTCCGGCCTGGCACCCCTGGACGCAGACGCAGCCGTCAACGCCACCAAGTAACCCAAGGAGACACCATGAGCACCGTTCTCGACGAGATCATTGTCGGCGTCCGCGAAGACCTCGCCGCCCGCGTACAGCAGGTTCCCCTCGAGGAGATGAAGAAGCGCGCCCTCGCCGCCGCACCCGCCCGCGACGCGCTCGCCTCCCTGCGCGGTGAAGTGCCCGGCGGCGGCAACGGCTCCACCGCCCGCATTATCTCTGAGGTGAAGCGCTCCTCGCCCTCCAAGGGTGCGCTCGGAGAAATCCCCGACCCCGCCGCGCTCGCCGCACGCTACGAGGCAGGTGGCGCCGCAGCAATCTCGGTACTCACCGAACAGCGCCGCTTCAACGGCTCCCTCGCCGACCTCGACGCAGTCCGCGCCGCCGTGAACATCCCCGTGCTGCGCAAGGACTTCACCGTCGACGAATACCAGATCTGGGAGGCACGCGCACACGGCGCCGACCTGGTCCTGCTGATTGTTGCGGCACTCGACGAGCAGACCCTGCGCGAATTCCTCGAACTCACCGAATCGCTCGGCATGAACGCCCTCGTCGAAACCCACACCCCCGAAGAAATCGAGGTCGCCCAGCGCATCGGCGCCAAAATCGTCGGCATCAACGTGCGTAACCTTAAGACCCTCGAAGTTAACAACGAACACTACGCATCCCTCGCGGCGCACCTGCCTGCCTCGGTGATTAAGGTTGCCGAGTCCGGTGTTGCCGGTATCGAGGATGTGCGCGCCTACGCCGGCGCCGGTGCCGACGCGGTGCTCATCGGTGAAGCGCTGGTTCGCTCCGGCGACCCGGAAGGTACGGTGCGTGAATTCTCCAAGGTGCCGGTGACCCGATAGGGGTTGCTAAGAGAAGGCGACCAAAACACACGAAGCGGGGGAGTGAGGCTTCCGTGGGGTAGTTGTTTGAGAGGTTATACCGGTTCACGCTTGCGGGGGAGTGAGGCTTCCGTGAGTTAGGGTCTGGAGAGAGGGCATACCGGACGCCGCTCGCGGG
>NZ_CALJRY010000350.1 GCF_937976295.1 uncultured Rothia sp.
ATGGCTGTGTTCCTGGGTTCCGGGGTCCCGGCTGGTGCAGGTTTTAGATGCCTCTGGCAGTATTGCGAGCAGCACTACCCCGAATCTCTTCGCGCTCCTGGCGACGGACGCGGCGCTGGCGGTACTCTACGCCGCAATCGGGTTGGGGCTGACGTATCTTGCTGCCCGCCGCATCCGTGCCGGCGCCCGCGCCTCACTACTATGAGGGTGTGAAACCCAAAAAGAACGAACCTTTTAAACGCCCTCTCCCCAGCGCGCTATCCGGGCACAACAACCAACCGGGCGCCGCAACCACGAAAGACTATTCCTGTGACTACTCCTCCCGCCGCGTACAAGCTAGAGACCCTCGGTTTCGACCCCTCCTGGCAGGGCTCAGCAATCCGCACTGCATTCACCCTCGACGGCACGCTTGATGATTTCACCCTCGCCCGTGTCAGCGCCGTGCACCGCACCCGCTGCGAGCTGCTGACCTGCGAGCAGGGTGAGCTCATTAAGCTTTCCGCTCCGCTGCGTCCGGTTGAGAACGACTACGGCGAAGAAGAGTACCCCGTCGTCGGCGACTGGGTACTCACCCAGCCCATCCCTGGAACCGGTAGCAATAGCCAGCCCTCGGAGCACAAACCCCTCGCGATACTGCCCCGGCGAAGCTACCTCACCCGACCCAGCGCCACCCGAGAATCCGCGGATCAGCCTGTCGCCGCCAACGTGGATATGCTCTGCATCGTTGAGCCCTGCTTCCCCGAGCCGTCCATTGGGCGAATTGAACGCTACACCGCCCTAGCGCACGCTTCCGGGGTGCAGGTCGCGCTGATTCTCACCAAGGGTGACCTGGTAACGGCCGAACAGCTCACCAACTACAGGGATTCCCTCGCAGGTGGTGTGGATGCGGTACTCGCCGTCTGCACGGACAACGGCTACGACCCTGCCCCGGTGGCGGAGCTTGTCGCCGGACGCACCGCCGCGTTCCTGGGCCGTAGCGGCGCAGGAAAATCCACCCTGGTCAACGCCCTGCTCAACCCCGGAGTTGACCCCCGCGAAGACAGCGCAGAGAACCGGGTACAAGCCACCTCCTCGGTTCGCGATGCTGACGGCAAGGGACGCCACACCACCACCAGCCGCCAAATGATCGTTCTGCCCGGTACAGAAGACTCCAGCACAGAAGACTCCCGTGCAGATTCCTCAGCTGGCACGGTGCTGATTGACACCCCGGGCGTGCGAGCCCTCGCCGCCACAAGCGATAGCGCAGCGATTGACGAAACCTTCGACGACGTCTCCAGCTATGCCGCCGCCTGCCGGTACAGCGACTGCTCCCACGGCTCCGAACCCGGATGCGCGGTGCAACAGGCTCTCGCTGACGGTGCCCTCGACCCCGAACGCTTCGAACGCTACCGCAGGATGATGGCAGAATCCGCGCGCCTGCGCCTGCGGTCTCAGGAGCGCGAATACCGGCAGAGTAACCGTGCCTTCACGAAGGCGAATAAGGCGGGTCGCCGCACCCTCATGTCCATTAAGGGGCGCGCCAACTAGCCGCTGAACGCACATGTCCCGGCGAGGCTCCAGTGCAGAAGGCTCCGGCGAGGCTTCCACAAGCTGAGCCGGGCAATCCAGCACAGACGGCAATACAGTAGCCTGCCTCACTCTTCGATACACTAGAACTAGGCGTGCCCACACTCCCCCGCGCACCCTTACCGCCACCCCGGCGGCACAGGAACGCGGGCGCAGGCGGCACACACCATTCACAAACCCATAACTCAATGAAAGAGGTGGCAGCATGGCTGAACAGAACCTCACCCCGCCCGTACCGAAGAAGGTCGAGCACCGCCGCGAACACCACGGCGACGTCTTCATCGACCCCTACGAATGGCTCCGCGACAAGGAAAGCGAAGAGGTCCTCAACTACCTCAAGGCAGAAGCCGAATACACCGAAGCTGTCACCGCAGACCAGCAGCCCCTCCGCGAATCCATCTTCAACGAAATCAAGGACCGCACCCTGCTGTCGGATCTGACCGTCCCGAACCGTATCGGTGACTGGTGGTACTACAGCCGCATGGTGCCCGGCGGCCAGTACCCCGTCTTCTACCGCTACCCCGCCCTGCACGAAGGCGACGAGGTGGTGCGCTACACCCCGCCGACCGTCACCCCCGGCGAAGTACTCGAGGGTGAAGTCGTTATCCTCGACTGCAACGAATACGCCAAGGACATGGAGTTCTTCTCCCTCGGCAGCTTCCAGCCTGCACGTAACGGCAAGCTGCTGAGCATCTCCGTGGACGAGAAGGGCGACGAACGCTACGAGCAGCGCTTCCTCAACATGGAAACCGGTTCCTTCCTCGAAGACACCATCCCCAACATTGCGGCGGGTTCCTTCTTCATCAACCACGCCGAGCAGCTCATCTACCTCGTCCCCGACGAGTCGTGGCGCCCCTGGCGTGTCTACGTGCACGACGTCGGACAGGACACCGAAGACCACCTGATCTACGAGGAGCCGGACAACACCATGTGGCTCGGCGCCGCCATGAGCTCCGACCGTTCCTCCGTGGTCATTACCAGCTCGAATTCCGAGTACACGGAGGTGCGCCTCATCCCCACCCGCGAACCCAAGGGCGAGCCGACCCTGCTCATCCCCAAGAGCGCGGGCATCGAATACTACGCCGAGCCGCTCAACATTGCCGGCGAGCAGCACCTGCTGATTCAGCACGACTACAATGCGCTGAATTCCGAACTGGTCCTCGCAGACATGCCGCGCGAAGGTGAAAGCCTCGACGAGTACGCGCAGCGTTGGGTGCCGGTCATCCGCCACAGCGAGCACGTGCGATTGGAGGGCTTCACCTTCACCGCAACGCACCTGGTCGTCACCGCCCGCGCAGACACCACCACCCGCATCTTCCTCGCACCGCGTGAGCAGCTGCCCATCCAGTGGCGCCGCCGCCGCCCCGCCGGCGTGACCTTCATGGAACCTGCCGGCTTCGACGAGGAACTGTACACCGCCTCCGTGCTGCGTGCGGAGAACTACTCCCCCGTGCTGCGCATCGCCTACACCTCGTTCCTGACTCCGCGCCGCGTCTACGATTACTTCCCCATGTCGCAGACCCTGCTGCTGCGTCGTGAAACCCCGGTGCTCGGCGGCTACAACCGCGAGGACTACCGTGCCTACCGCGACTGGGCACCGGCGGCGGACGGCACGCTCATCCCGATCTCGGTGATTCACCGCGCTGACCTGGATATGAGCGTCGGCCACCCGGTCATCCAGTACGGTTACGGCTCGTACGAGTCGTCCATGGACCCGATGTTCTCCATCCCGATGCTGTCGATTCTGGACCGCGGCGTCATCTACGTCATCGCGCATATTCGCGGCGGCGGCGAGATGGGCCGCTCCTGGTACCAGAACGGCAAGAAGCTCGCGAAGAAGAACACCTTCACCGACTTCGTGGACGTCACCAGCTACATTGCGGCAAAGCCGTGGGCTGATGAGGCGCGTATCGGCTGCTACGGCGGTAGCGCCGGCGGTCTGCTCATGGGTGCTGTGCTGAACCTCGCCCCCGAAAAGTACGCCGCCTGCCTGGCAGCCGTACCGTTCGTGGATGCGCTGACCACCATCCTCGACCCGGAGCTGCCGCTGTCGGCGATGGAGTGGGAAGAGTGGGGCAACCCGATTGAGGACCCGGAAGTGTACGCCTACATGAAGTCGTACACCCCGTACGAGAACATCCGCCCGGTCCGCTACCCGGCGATTGCTGCGGTGACGAGCCTGCACGACACCCGCGTGCTCTACGTGGAGCCTGCGAAGTGGATTGCGGCGCTGCGTGAGCAGATTGACCCGTCGTCGCCGGTGCCGCTGCTGAAGATTGATATGTCGGGCGGTCACGGTGGTGGTTCGGGCCGGTATACGCGTTGGCGTGAGATCGCGTGGGATTACGCATTCCTTATGAGCAACCTCGGCGTTACTGAGTAGACTAAGGCACGCCAACCGCGTATTAAATAGAACGCTCCGTCTGTATCTGAGTGATACGGACGGAGCGTTCTTCGTTTATGTAGGTTGCTCTGTTCGAGGGACGGTGCTCGTCCTCGTTCCTACAGGGAACCCGCCCTCGCTCCGCTTCGGGCACCCTGATGTCACATTCGGACGACACAGCCCCTCAACACCTACTCAACGCGACTAGCCTGCCGCCAGGGTCTGTGCCGGATCAATACGCGAAGCCTTCGCCGCCGGGTACAGACCAGCCAACACACCAACCAGCGCACCAGCACCGAGACCCAGCAGAATAGTGTCGGCACTAATAATCGGCGTCCAACGGTTCATCAAAGACACAATCGAGATGCCGTTAACCGCCAGCACAATACCAGCCACAGCGCCCAGGATGCCGGTCAGCAGCGCTTCCGCCGAGAACTGCAGCAGAATACCCGAAGGGCGCATACCAATAGCCAGACGCAAACCAACCTCACGGCGACGCTCCATCACCGCAACCAGGAACGTGTTCATAATGCCCATCGCGCCAATCACGAGGGTAATAACGCTCATGGCTAGAAGCATGGTGCGTTGCTGCTGGTCGACTGCCTCACGAAGAGTTTTCGGCTCCGGCGGAATGCTCACGCTATACAGGGTGGGACGTTCCGGCGAGAGCGCGTACGGTGCTTCCTCCGCAATCTGGTTTGCGGCACCGGCAACAGTACTCACCACAATCTGAGTGGAACGCTTACCCGTCTGTGCCGCCGCGGCACCGCCACCGGCAGCGGGCTGTGCTTCTTCAGCATCGGCACCGGGCTTCGCTCCAAGAGGCAAGTAGACCGAACCGTACGACAAAGTCAGCGAGGGGTTCTCCCGCACCACACCGATGACGGTGTACGGCTCATCGCGAATATAGACCGTAACTCCGGGGCTGTAGGGTAGCGCGAGCTGACGCATCACGCTTTCACTGAGCACCACAACCTTATCGTTCCGCTCCACGTGCCCCTCATCGAAGGTGCGACCCCACACCAGCTCGTGACCCTGCACGCTAAAGATGCTGGGGGTTGCCGCAAGGACGGCAGCCGTCACGTTAGCGCCGCGCTCGCCAAAATTGTCTGGGCCGCGCTGAACATCGGCGGATTCATACAGCTGATCCACCAGCGCGGTACCGGTCACTCCGTTCAGTTGGCTAACACGCCGGTAGTTCTCACTTGCCGCCAGGCTCAATAGTTCAGCCCGGCTCATGGGCTCAGTTCGGGTCGAGCTTACCGTCAGGTACTTAGCCCTAAAAATGTCGAAGCTGTCAGCCAGCTGCCCAGAAATGGTGGCGGTCAGACCAACGGTCAGCACGAGCGAGGCGATACCCAGAACCACGCCAAGCATGGTGAAGATATTACGCCTCACCCGGTGGACGGTAGCGTCCCAGGCTTCCTTGAGGGACGCGAGTGCCCAGGGCGCACGACCACGCCCCTGCGGCTTAGATGCTTGTCCCTCAGCAAAGCTAAGCTGATTCAGAGACGCTCGAACGGTCGTTTCTTCCTGACTCGGTGCCTTCTGCTCGATGAGCTGCCCCTCGTGCATGCGTAGCACCCGGTCGCAGTGCTCCGCCACGAGCGGGTCGTGGGTAATCACGATCGTGCTTTGCTGCTCCCCTGTACATTCACGGAGCAGGTCAATCACTTCGCGGGTGAGCTCTTCATCCAGCGAGCCGGTCGGCTCGTCACAGAGCAGCAAGGCGGGTTCTCCAATGAGCGCACGAGCAATAGCCACACGCTGTTTTTCGCCGCCGGAGAGAGTGGTGATGGGTGCATCCGTGCGGTGGCTCAACCCCAGCAGGGCGAGAGTATCTTCAACACGTTGCGTTCGTTCCGCTTTGGGAACACCACGGTAGATGAGCGGTAGCTCAACGTTGCGGTACACGTTCTTATGTTCGATGAGGTGGAACGCCTGGAAGACGAAACCGATGCTGTCTAGGCGCGCTTCAGCTCGCTGTGCCGCGTTGAAGGTTGCGGTGTCTGTACCGTCCAGCAGGTAGCTGCCGGAAGCGGGCGTGCTGAGCAGGCCGAGGATGTTCAGCAGGGTTGATTTGCCGCTGCCGGACGGTCCCAGGATGGCGACGACTTCTCCGTAGCGGACTTTCAGGTCAATATTTTTGAGCACGTCAATTCGAGTGTCACCCTGCATAAAGTGCTGGGACACTCCCTGAATATCGACGCTATAGGCTGGTGGGTGCGCGTGAGCGGCGCGGGAGTCAGTCATGGCTACTCCCTACTTTTTCTCGCGCATGATTTTGACGCTGTCACCTTCGTGCAGGTCACCGGTGACGGCGTTCTTGCCGTTGGCGTTGCTGATGACGGTAACGGTTACCTCGCGTTCTTCACGTGCCTTCGATCCGTTGGAGCTTTCGGGGCCGAGCACGATGACTCGGGTCTGTCCGTCACGGGTGTAGAGCGCCGATGAGGGCACGACCAGATGCGCTTCGGGGGTTTCTTCGAGGGTGAGTTCCGCATTGACGGCGCCTCGGAGGCTGTCCGCCTTATCCCCTACGTCGAGGGTGAGGATGCGTTCCCCTTCCGTGCTTCCTGCCGCACCGGCTGCGCCGTTGAGATTGGAGCCAGCCGCGCCTTCTGCGCCATTGGCCTGGCGACCGGCCTGGCTGTTGCCTGCGGCACCGGCGGCTTCGGAGGTGTTCTTGTAACCGAGGGTTGCAATGTACTCAGTATCACCGAGGGAGGGCACGGTTACCTTCTGGCCGCTACGGGCTTCGGGGGTGAGCCTGCCGGTGGTTCCGGTGCAGCTGAGGGTCTTGCTACCTTCTGCAATGGTGGCTACGGGGCCGTCTGCGATGGCGCCGGTTGCGCGGGGGTTGCCGGTGACGAGCCCGGCACGGTTGATGATGAGGAAGTAGCGGGCGGGAATGGGCTGGTCAGTTTTCACGTGCGCGTAGCCGAGGCTGTCGAGGAGGTTGTTGAGAGCCTCGTAGGTGTCTTCGGTGATGCGCGCGGGCTGCGGGCCCTGACGTCCCATGGCGGTCAGTGCCTCGTTGAGGAGTGCGGCGTCGGGGCCGCTGTCGTCGAGTTTGAGGTCGCGGTAGAGCGCGAAGCCGCCGGTGAGGGTGATAAGAGGTTCACCGTTGACTTCCGCGATGAGGGTACCGTTGCCGACGGTGTCACCGTGTTTGATGGTGATTGCGGTGTACTGTCCTTCGCCGCTGTAGCGTAGCGGGGTTGAGGTGGCGTAGTTCGCGGTGCAGGTCAGGGGCACGGTGGTGCGCAGTTTCTCGCGGGTGACCGTGGCGGTGATGGTGGAGGGGTCCGGGGGTGCCGCTTCCGCATCTTTTTGGGCAGTGGTTTTGATGTTTTGGGCGCTGATGAGCGTACCCACGGTGATGATGAGAAGCAGGGCGATAATGCCGTAGAGCCAGAGCGTTTTCTTCTGACGGTTGGGGGTGGCGCTCATGGTGTCCCTTCTTTGGGTGCGCGTACGGGAACGATATTGTCTGTGCCGTTTGGGCTTAGGCGGCGATGCCGTTTGGGGTTAGTTTGTGCCCGGCACGGGGATACGTGCCGGGCACAATACGCTGTGACGAGGTGTAGCTGTTGTAGCTACTCTATACGCCTGTTCGTGGTTAGTCCGGTCTGATTAGTCCGGAGGATTAGCCCAGAATCTTTCGGGCGTTCTCTTCAGCAGTTTTCTTGGCGGTGGTCACCTGCTCGATGAGGCCCTGCTCCTTTTCGAGGAACGTGGTCATATAGGCATCTAGTACCTGGCCAGTTTTTTCCTCGAAGTTAATTTTTTCGCGACACGTTGCATCATCAATCGCAGTTTGCTGTTCAGTGGGCGTTCCCCGAACAGCGTCATATGCAATATCTGAACTTGAATAGGTATACCCACGTTCAGCCATACAACGTGCCCATTCCTCGTCCAGTGACGAGTATGCTCCGTTAGATACAGAAGCACGAATATAGGGCAGTAGTTTCTTGGTAACTTCTTCCTGCGTCCCTGCCAAAGTTTCAGAGCCATATAGTTTCAGCTCAGCTTCTTCCCGACAGCCGCCCTTTCCGTTATCTCCGTAATATGCTTTTCCTTCTTGCTCTGTCATGTTTATCGAGCCTTCCAAAGAAGCATAACGAGACGGAGGGGTAGGGCTGGGATAGCCAGAATTTCTAGCATATTCCACGCTTAGAGGCTGCGGAGAAAGCAAGTTCCTTACAGGAAACGTTTCAACCATGTAATAGGTCTTCCTGTCAGGGTAACCCTTGGATACCATACATTCTGATGCAAGACGCTGATAAGCGCGCTCAACATTATCAGAAGTGGAAATCATTGAATCCACTTTTTCAGTAGCCTGTGTGTCAACACTGGCAGCAGCAGAAATATTTTGTTGAGCATTTGAAGACGGAGTTGCTTGCGTTGAGCTAGTGCCCCCAGCGCAACCTGCAAGAAGGAATCCGATAGAAAGGAAAACGCCGGGGGCCCATAGCTTTTTCATTCTTATCCCCACATAACGAAGTCAACACGATCGTTGAAGTTATCGTGGGTCAAGTCGGTACCGCGATACTGAGGAGGAAGGTAAGAACCACGTACCAGACGTCCGTTAGACCATTCACCGAGCCATTCAGCACGGTAGTTATTCGCATTCATCCACGAGGAACCGCGGTCATGCATATACTCAGAAACATTGGCGTACGAGTAGTAACCGCTAATAGTGTCCTTGACACCATGAAAATCGGAATGCTCCCAGATGCAGACATGGCTAGCAGGGCAATTCCAAACACCCGGATAGTCAGTAGCCTGAGCTGCCGGGGCAACAGCAACGATGCTGCCAGCACTCGCGGCAAGCACAGTAGCACTTGCCAAAACCTTCTTCAGAGACATCATAGTCCTCCTTGTTAGATAATCCATTTAGCATGGAAATTCGAAGATACAGAACTTCAGCAACAATAACTTGCTGAACACTGTTCTTGGATTATAGATAGTTTTAAACACCCAAGTCAATAGCTTTTTTCTCGTAAGGGTAATTTTATTCAGAACTAACGGCAACGTTTTATCAATTATGGGGAGTCACGCCGCATATTTCCTCCGCGCCTACGCAGGGGCACCCGTCACCCGGACGCTCCGC
>NZ_CALJRY010000351.1 GCF_937976295.1 uncultured Rothia sp.
CAGACCAACCTCGAAGCATTCTAGTCTTCTGCAACGTTTGGGCGCCCAAAAATGCGGGTTCGTGCCGCGAATTGGCACAGGTTCCACATTGGGTCGCAAAGGCGTGAAAAGCCTGTTTCTAATTGACTCTGTGCCGGGTGCGGGTGGATAATAATTACAAGATGTCGGGTTGCTAATAGGTAGCCCCGGGCTCCAAATCTTTAGCCGCTTCGAGCGGCCTTCCGCCGAGAGGCGCTCCCAACCCGACATCCCTAAACGTTCCGGTGGGGGTCGAGAAATCGACCCCCACCGTTTTTGTTTAAAACCCTCATGCGGAACCGCGAACAGGTCGGCGGTATAACATTTGCAGGGCGGCGCACTAACGTGTGCAGGTCGGGCGTTCGTGAGATACGCGCGGGCTATGCGCACCCGCCGCACCCAATACTGGTTAGACTGGGAACTATGCTGCACCGACTTTTCCCCCACGCCAACGACTCCCTCGCCTCCCTCGCTGAAATTTCAGCGCAGGTCGGTGAGGCGGCGGCTCTGCTCTCTGAAATGGTCGGCTCCCCCGTCGCGGAGTACCCCGAACTCTTCGAACGCATGCTCACCCACGAGGCGGACTCCACGAACCTGCTGTTCCGCACCCTCACCGAGGTGCGTAGCTCCTTCTCCCCGCCTATCCCGCGTGAAGACCTGTACACGCTGGCACGCAAGCTCACCAACGCCGTTGAGAAGCTCACCAGCGCCGCGCACGTGCTGTCCCTGCACAGCATTGACGGCTTCGCTACGCACATCACCTCAATCCTGGACATTATTCAGCGTCAGGCGGTGCTGACCGCCGCCGTCATCCCCAAGCTTGCCGATATTCGCGGTCTCGACAACTACTGGATGGACATGCTGCGCATCTCCCGCCAGGCGCTACGCACCGCCGAAGAATACGACGCTTACATTGCCGAACGCTACACCCCCGAACGGTACCGCCGCTACGCCACCTTCCTGGCGCAGCTGACCGCCGCCTCCAACGCTATGCGCGATGTGTCCACCGAAATCGGCCGCATTATCGTTCAGGAATCCTAATGCTCCTGGGTCTTCTAGCCTGCTGCGCCTTCATTGCTGCGGTCTACGTTACCGGTGTGCACGACGCCTCTAACGCCGTCGCTGTTCCGGTGCGTACCCGCGCCCTTGGCGAGCGCTCCGCTCTGTACCTTGCCGCACTCTTCAACGTGCTCGGTGTGGTCGGTGCGTTCCTGCTGCTCGGTGAGTATTCCGCCTCGTGGGTGAGTGCCCCGGAGGGCATCACCGGCCTGAACGGCATCGTTGCGGCGCTGCTGGTCTGCGCTATCTGGGGTGTGCTCACCTGGTTCCTGCGGCTACCGGCCTCCTCAACCCACGCGCTGGTCGGCGCCCTCGCCGGTGTGAGCTGGTGGACCCAGACGAGGATTGACAGCGCCGCTGAAGGCTTCGGTTCCCTCGCTTTCCTGCCGCATATTTTTGGGGCGACCCTGCTTCCGCTCTTCTACCTGCCGCCGCTCATTTTTCTGCTGTCCTGGCTGATGGTGGTGCCGTTCTACCGGCTGGTGGTCGGCAACAACCCGCGCCTAGTGAATCAGCGTGCCCGCGAGGTGCTGGCGGTGTCCGCCTCCGCAATTTCGCTGCTACACGGCCTGCAGACCGGCTACCTGTACCTGCTACTGTGGGCGTTGCTGAGCGAACGCATCATGGATCCGGCGCTGATTCAGCCCCTCACCTGGGGCGGGATGCTGCTTGGCACCCTCATTATTGCCCTCAGCCTGGGTGCGGGAACGCTGACCGGTGGCCGCCGCATCGGCTACACCTTCGCCTACAAGATGGTGCGCCTGGACCCGTTCCGTGGCGCGGTCGCCCAGGGTACGACCGCGGTGGTGCAGGTGCTCGGCTACTTCCTGCTGCAGGTGCCGTTCTCCTCCTCACACCTGGCGGCTGCATCAGCGCTCGGCGCGGGCGTGAACCAGCGTTTTAACGCGTTGAAGTCCAGGATTGTTCTGCAGATTCTTCTGGTGTGGCTGGTAACCATTCCGGTATGCTTTGTGCTCGGTGTGCTGGCAATGGTGGCGCTACAGTCCATCAGCTAGTTTTTAGGGGCGGTGTATGCCTCTGCGTGCACGCTATTTTGGCATAGACGGTCGGCGGGTTGAGTCTGAACAGTGCCCACCTTCATAATGGGTTGAGTTCTTGGGCTGGCACGGGCCCATTCGCCCTCAACTGATTGTGGTTATGTCTTCTCCTACCGTAGCTATTCTGGTCCGCACGAAGGATCGCCCTCGCTTCTTGAGCCGCGCGCTGGAAAACATTGCGCAGCAGACCTTCACCGACTACACGGTCTGCGTAATCAACGATGGAGGCGACGAGCAGGCAACCCGCGCCGTCATTGCGGCTTCCCCGCTGGGCTCCGGTCGCGTGCAGCTGTTGACCACCGCCGGCGGCAACATGGAGGCGGCATCCAACGCCGGTTTGGCGGCGACCGCCTCCACGTACGTGGCGATTCACGATGATGACGACCTGTGGGCACCCGAGTTCCTGGAACGCACCGTCGCAGCGCTGGAAGAGAGCGGCGCGCTCATGTGCACCACCCGCATTGTGGAGCGGTACGAACGCGAGAACGCCGAGGGCGAGTTCGAGGTGTACGAGGAGCGTGTTTTCCACGACGGCCTGCCCGGTCTGGGTCTGCAGTTTCTATTCCGCACGAACCGTGCCGTGCCGATTGGCATTCTCTACCGCCGCAGCCTGCACGAGCTGGTCGGTTTCTACGACGAGTCCCTGCCGGTGGTCGGCGACTGGGAGTTCAACATGCGTGCCGCCGCGGTCGCCGATATTCTGCTGGTGGATGAGCCGCTAGCGTACTGGTCGCTGCGCCCCGACGCGGAGGGCGCCGAGGCGAATAGCGTGACGCGTCAGGCTGACCACGCCCGCTTCGATTCGATGGTGCGTGCCCGTGCTATCCGCGAGGATCTGCAGGCGGGTGCCCGCCCGGGCGCGTACCTGTACCAGGCGCATTTGGCGGCTGACCTGGAGCGCCGCGTGATTGATGGGCATGATTTGACCCGCGAATCCCTGGACATTCTGCGCTCTATCGAGAGCCGCCTGGAGCGTATCGAGGCTCGTCAGCAGGCTATTGAGAACCGCCAGCAGAGCATTGAGGAGCGTCTGCGGGTTCTCAAGCACCTGCGCACCCCGGGCCGCGCGCTGCGGTCCTTAGCGAAGCGTTCCCTCAATCAGCGTTCCCTGGTTCGTCGCGATGCTGAGGCAGGGTCGGCTGAGGCTAGGCCGGCAGAGCAGAAGGACGCATAGCCGTGGCTAAGAACAATCATTCTTCTACAACACCTCGCGTGCTCGTCATTGGCGATATCGGCCAGCACACCTACCACGTGGGCGACGAAGCCATGACCATTGCGAGCGCGGCGGCGCTTTCCGAAGGCGGCGCGGCGGTCACCCTCATGACCCGCGATGTGGGCCATTCGGCGCGCTATATCGGCAGGGCAAATCATGAAGCGGTAAATCATGAGGCGAGCGCGCCCTACGACTACCTGCCGTTTTTCCTCTTCCCCTGGGCGCCTGCTGAACGCGAGCTGACCCTCGCGGCGCTCGAATGCGTCCTGGCGGAGCTGCACGCCGACCGGCAGCGCCCCTCCACCGCTGAGCTGACGACCCTGCCGCAGGTGCAGGCGCTGCCGGAGGTACTGCATCCGCTGGAGGGAACCGTTGAGCGCATGGTGGAGTTTGCCGATTCTATCGCCACCATGGACGCGGTCGTGGTCTCCGGCGGCGGCAACCTCAACTCCCGCTACGGCTGGCTGCTCTACGAACGCGCCGCCGCGGTGCGTGCCGCCGAGCATGCGGGCGTGCCCGTGTACGTGACCGGCCAGTCCCTGGGCCCGGTGCTGAACCCGCACGATGCGCAGGTTCTGGAACGCATGCTGCGCACCGCCCGTTCGGTGACGGTGCGCGAACGATCTTCCCTCGCCTGGTGCCGTGAGCGGGGTATTGATGCGCGCCTGAGCGTGGATGATGCCACCGACTACCTGGCGGCTTCACAGGCGCGTACCCTGCACTATGCGCAAGGAGTTTCCGCAAGTCAGGCACTGGATGAGTTGCCGGAGCGCTACGTGTGCGTCACCGTCAACGAGTGCACCGACCAGCAGGCGCAGCAGATTGCGCGCCTGCTCGATAGCATGTGGCGCGAGCACGGTTACGCGCCCGTGTTCCTGAGCCATTTTGGCGACCCGCAGAACCCCGAAAGCGGCGATATTCAGACGCACCAGCGCATCGCCGAGCAGCTCAGCGCCTCCACCCCGGCGACCCTGCTGCCGATTCTGCACGCCGACCAGAGCGTCGCAGTGCACCGTGCGGCGGCGTTCACGCTGACCAGCCGCTACCATCCGGCGGTGTTCTCCGCCGCGGCGGGTATTCCCGTGCTCGCCCTCGTGCCGGACGCCTTCACGCAGATGCGCGCGGGCGGTGCCCTGAGCCTGTACGGGCTGGGCGAGTTCACCCTGCCGTTGGGCATGCTCGCCGGCGGCGTTCCCGAGCTGATGGTTGCAGCTGCCCTGCGGCACGCGGCGGTGGCATCGGATGCACGCCGTACCGAGCTGCTGGAGGTACTGCGCACCGAGCGCGCCTACCTGCTCGCGCAGATTCTTGCATCCAGTGGAGAAACTCGCGGCAACGCAGAAGCTCCCGCGCCTTTCCCCGCCGTGGAGCAGGTCCCGGCGCTCCCCGAGCCGCTGGGCGCAACCGTCCGCGCCGCACGCGATCTCTTCACCGAAACCTCCCTCACCGCGGGGTTCGAGTGGGCGATGTCTGACCGGGCGCACTCCTGGGATGCCGAGCATCGTCGGCAGCTCGAACGTGCCCGCGCATTCGGTGGCGGGCACAGCGCGCATAGCGCCGAAGAAACGCACCCTGTCACCGTTGAGTCTGAGTCATCTGCTAACGCACCCACCGAGATGCACCCCACCCAGCCGGGCCTGCTGGCGAGGGTGGCGCGCCGCCTCCGCGGCTAGGGCGCGTAACGGGGTTCGAGTAGCGGTTTTGGGCTAGGTTTCCTCGAAAAACACGGCTCCAGGGCGGGTGCGGGGTAGTACAGGCGCGGGGTCTCTCACACTTCAACCCAACACTCCCTAACCCCCTTGTGCACCCTATGAGCGCCGGTATGATGGTGCCCATGGCACGATTCGCAGACATTCTACGCACTACTGAACAGAACACCCGACAGTTCGTCCGTGAGGGTATTCACCGAGTCCGAGCAGACTTCTTTCAGTCCGTGCAGATTGTTGCGGCGTCTATGGGCGCTTGGCTTTTCGCTGAGCGCGTCCTGGGCCACAGCGAGCCCGTTTTCGCGCCGGTCGCCGCCCTCGTATCCCTGGGCTATGTGAGTGGCGCTAAGCATTCCCGCCGAATCCTTGAGGTCTCCTTCGGCGTGACCCTCGGCATTCTCATTGGCGACCTTCTGCTGATTCTGCTCGGTCACGGTACCTGGCAGGCGGCAGTGGTGCTTTTCTTGACCGTGATTATTGCCCGATTTATTGATAAGGGCATTATTTTTACGATTCAGCTCAGCTTCCAGGCCAGTTTCACGTTGCTACTGCCCGTACCTGACGATGCGCTCACCCGCAGTTTTGACGGTCTAGTTGGCGGCGCTTTCGCGTTCCTCGCCATGTACCTGATGCCACGCGACCCGCGCAAGAACCCGCGTGCCCGCGCGACAGCCCTCATGGATGCGTTCGCGAAGGTTTTCCAGCTTTCCTCCGAAGCGATTCGCTACTACGACTACAACAAGGCGTACCAGAGCCTGCTCGATGCCCGCGCTCTGCAACCGCTGTATGATGCGTGCCGAGGCGACCTGATTACCGCGCAGGGTATGAATGAGCTGTCCTGGAATAGCCGCAAGAGCAAGGGTGAGCTGGCGCGCATGTCGAAGACCCTTGCCGCGGTGGATTTGGCAATTCGTAACGCCCGCGTGCTTAACCGCCGCATGGCGTCCACGATTCACCACGTGCAGCTGCGTACTGCCGCTCAGCTTTCACTCAGTAACGCGCTGACCGAGCTGTCGTTGGCGGCGCAGAGCCTCGGCCTGGGCATGTCTGCCCCGACCGAAGGCGAACGCGAACACTACATGATGGCAGCCCGCAAACGCATGATTAAGCTTGCTGGCACCCTCGAGCCGCGTGCGATGGGTGTGGCAACCTTTGAGGGCGAGTCGCTGGTGCTGATGCTCCGCCTGATCGTGGTCGACTTTATGGAGGCGACCGGTATGTCCCACAAGGACGCCGTCGATGTTCTGGTGCCCCTGGGCGAGGCGGTTACGCAGCATGCGCCGCGCACCTCGGCGATCCCGATCGTTGATGCTGACATGGACGATTCGCTGGTGGTTGACGACATGACCGATACCGCGGTCAACGCCCACCGCACGAATAAACTGAATACCCGTTCGATCAACATTATGTTGCACGAGAACGAGGAGGAAAGCCGCTCTTAGCGGTGCTTCGCAGAGGGGTTTCACAAAGAGGGGGCTCCCGGTCGGTATTCACGCCAGCCGGGTGCCCCCTCCTCCGCTATCTCGATGCAGTGATGCGCGGGCGGCTATTTCTGCGGGAAGAGCAGCGCGAGTGCCTCACCCAGGGTGGTTACCTCGCGCACGGTCACGCCCTCGGGTACGTCCCCCACGCCGGTCGGGGAGGCGGGCACCAGCACGTGCGTGAAGCCCAGGCGGCCCACCTCCGCAATGCGCTGGCGGATGCCCGGCACGGCACGCACTTCACCGGCAAGACCGACTTCACCGAAGACCGCGAGCTTGCGCGGCAGCGGCTTATTCTGTGCCGCCGAGGCAAGCGCCATGACGCACGCCAGGTCTGCGGCGGGCTCGGCGATCTTTGCGCCACCCACCGTGGAGACGTAGCAGTCGAGCTTGCCGACGTTCAGCCCGGCGCGGCGCTGCAGCACCGCCAGCAGCATCTGAATACGCGCCGAATCCAGGCCTGAGACGGTACGGCGAGGGGCGGGCGCCACCGCCTGATCCAGCAGGGCCTGCACCTCCGCGAGCAGGGGGCGGCGGCCCTCCATCGTGACGGTTACGCAGGTGCCCGCCACCGGGTGCGGGGTGCTCGAAACAAACATGCCGGAAGGGTCCAGCACCGGCGCGATACCGTCCTCGTGCATATCGAAGCAGCCCACCTCGTCGGTGGGTCCGAAGCGGTTCTTGATGGCGCGCAGCATGCGGATATTCGAGTGCTTATCGCCCTCGAACTGGCAGACCACGTCCACCAGGTGTTCGAGCAGGCGCGGGCCCGCGATGGTGCCTTCCTTGGTCACGTGGCCCACGAGCAGGGTGCACATATTGCGTTCCTTCGCGGCGGCAATCACGGAGGCGGCGACCTCACGCACCTGGGTCACGCCGCCGGCACTACCCTCAACTTCTGCGGAGGCGAGGGTCTGCACGGAGTCGATGACCAGCAAGGAGGGGTTGACCTGATCAATATGCGCCAGGGCGGTGCCGAGGTCGGTTTCGCTGGTCAGGTAGAGGGTGTCCGCGATGGCGCGGATGCGGTCGGCGCGGAGCTTGACCTGCGCGGCGGATTCCTCGCCAGTAATGTACAGGACCGGGCGCGGCGGCTGGGTATTTTGTGCCGGGTTCTGCCCCGCATTTCCGGCGGTGCCGCGCGCGAAGGTGGCGGCAACATCCAGCAGCAGGGTGGATTTGCCTACGCCGGGTTCGCCCGCCATGAGGATGACCGCGCCGGGTACGAGTCCACCGCCGAGCACGCGGTCAAATTCGGGGTTTCCGGTGCTCATGTAGGCGGCTACGCGCGAGTCGACTTCTGCGATGGGCTGGGCGGGTTTCTGCACGCTGGATGCGGCGCGAGTGCGCGCGCGGGTGCCCCCGGCGGCTTCTTCGACGGTGCCCCAGGTTTGGCATTCGCCGCAGCGTCCTACCCATTTGGCGGTGGTCCAGCCGCATTCGGTGCAGCGGTAGGCGGGTGCGGTTTTGGTGTTTTTCGTGCGCGCGGTCATGGGTCTATTTTAGGGTCTGGGGCGATATGGTGCGCGGTGTTTGGTCACGGCGAAATGGGGTACCACAGAACACATTTTTACTCTTAAACGCAGATAGTTTAGTCTCGTGCTCTCCCGTATAAATATCGAGAATATCCGTTCGTTTTTAAGGCACTTTAGCCCGCCGTTCCGCCCCTGACCTGGCTCAATAACCGCCCTTGCGGGTACAATGTTTTTTGTGCAGATGAATTATAGTGACCTATTGCTTAAAACTATCGCCCGAATCGCCCCCGGCACCGAGCTCCGCGAGGGCCTGGAACGCATCATGCGTGGCCGTACGGGCGCGCTCATCGTACTCGGATCCGACCGCACCGTATCCTCCCTGTCTTCGGGCGGTTTCAACATCGACACCGAGTTCTCGGCAACCCGCCTGCGCGAGCTGGCGAAGATGGATGGCGCTATCATCTGCGACCGCGACGCCACCCGCCTGCTACACGCCGGAGTGCAGCTCATGCCGGACGCCTCCATCGACACGAACGAATCCGGCACCCGCCACCGCACCGCCGAGCGCACCGCGATTCAGACCGGCTTCCCGGTGATTTCGGTGAGCGCGTCGATGTCCGTGATTTCGGTGTACGTTGACGGCACCCGCTACATGGTTGAAGACAGCCAGTACCTGATGGCCCGCGCAAACCAGGCGATTCAGACCCTTGAAAGCTATAAGAAGCGCCTGCGTTCGGTGCTCTCCAGCCTGTCTGCCCTGGAGATTGAGTCCAACGTGTCCCTGGCGGATGTGGCGATGACCCTGCAGCGCATGGAGATGGTGAACCGCATTATCCGCGAGGTCAGCCACTACGTGCTGGAGCTGGGCGTGCACGGCCGCCTGATTGCCCTGCAGCTGGAGGAGCTGCGCGCCCCGGAGATGACCGCTAGCGACCTGATTCTGCGCGACTACCTGCCCGAGGTGAACGACGAGCTGATTACCGCTGGCGTTGAGGCGCTTCAGAACCTGGACGATATGGACATCGTGGATCTGCGCACGATTGCCCGCACTGTCGGCTTTGG
>NZ_CALJRY010000352.1 GCF_937976295.1 uncultured Rothia sp.
AAAACAATCACTGCAGCTAGAGCAACGGGGCCACCCTCATGGATAAAGAGGAAGACCAGAGGCGCAACGAGAATCGGGGCTCCAAGGGTAGCCGCCAGCACGACCACAAAAGTGAGCCTCTTATGCTGACCGACCCTCATGCCGGTTAGAGGCATGAGGGCGAAGTTGGTCCACAGTAGTGCGCCAAGCACATAAGGCACGAGTTGTTCAGAAGCGTGACTCCATACGCCCAAACCAGCGCAGGCAACTCCCACGATCATGGAGCCGAGATAGAGAGCCACCTGGTGGCGTTCCATAAAGCTCACAGAAGCCGTCCTCTTCTAGTAGATTAGGTCGCCTCGTGCCGCTTCGTGGACGCGCCGGGTTACGGTCTCCATGACGGGTGAGTTAATGTTCCAGCGTTGCCAGTAGAGGGGGAATTCTACGGGGGTTGCGGCGAGCTTCACGAGGCGCCCGCTTTCGAGCTCTTCGGCGCATTGTGCTTCGGGGATGAGGCCCCAGGCAATACCGGAGCTGACGGCGCGCGCATAGTCCGGGGATGAGGGAATGTAGATGGTGGGGCTTTGGGTGAAGGTTTCTTCAGCCTCCAGACCTACCTCTTTTTCAATGAGGGCTCGCGCCACGTCCTGCACGAAGTCTTTGCGGTCGTACTCGACGACGGGGGCACGGTTGAGCTCTTCACGACTTACGCGCTTGGGCCAGCCGGGCAGGTATCGCTGTACGTAGTTGGGGGTGGCAACGCACCAGTAGCGCGCCACGCCGAGGGTTTCGACGGAGCAGCCGGGGATTTTTTCAGGCTTGGAGGTGATGACTGCCATGACTTCTCCGGACCGGAGCATGGCGGAGGAGTGGAATTCACCTTCTCGTCGCAGGTCGCAGAAGATACTGTCTTCGCGGCTGAGGGTTCCTACGGCGTCAAGGAACCAGGTGGCGAGTGAGTCGGCGTTGACGGCAACGGAGACACTCTGGAAGCCGCCTGCACCCATGAGTTCACGTTCCATTTCTTGCTGCAGGAATTCGCTCTGTCGGGCGATGCGTAGCACGCTTTGTCCGGCATCGGTGGGGGTGACGGGGTTGCTTCGGCGTAGCAGGACCTTTCCCGCAATCTGCTCCATGGCTTTGATGCGCTGGGAGATGGCGGAGGGGCTCACTCGCAGGATATCTGCCGCTGCGTCGAAGGTGCCGTATTCGATGACGGTGGCGAAGGTGGTGAGCTGGTCGGTGCTGAAACGTGTCATAAGAATATCTTACGCAGTGTGAAAATATTTAGATAGATTTAGGGTCCTTTTTCCCGTATTCTCGTCTCTGGCGCTTCACACTTTAGCTAACGCAGGCTTTATCCCTGCGTCGTATGCTTTTGCCTGGCAAGCTGGTAGTAAGAGAGCCACCACCCGCAATATCTGCAAAGCCCGTACCCCGTTTGGTCCACATAGAAAGTTTCACGATGTCCACCTCCCTGTCCCTGCTGTTTCTGGGTGCTACCACCACGATTTCTTTGGTGGCGGCTATCGGCGCCCAGGGAACTTTTGTGCTGCGTCAGGGTATTTTGGGTCGGCATATTACCCCGATTATTATTTTCTGCATTCTGTCGGATGCTCTGATGATTGGCTTGGGTGTTGTGGGTCTGGGCGCTCTGTTGGATGCGGCGCCGTGGTTTATTGAGGTGTTCCGTTATGTGGGTGCGGCGTTTTTGGCGTGGTTTGGTTTTGAGGCTGGCCGCCGCGTGTTTACTCCGCATTCCATCGTGGTTGATGATGCGGAGGGTGATTCTCAGTCGTTGAGGGCGGCGCTACTGACTACGGCGGCGGTGACCTATTTGAATCCGTTGGCGTGGTTGGATACGACTATTCTTTTGGGTTCGCTGGCGAATGCCCAGGGTGATCCTAGCCGTTGGTGGTACTACCTGGGGTGCTGTTGCGGTAGCCTAATCTGGTTTTTGGTGCTGGGGTATGGTTCGCGCCTGTTGCGTCCGCTTTTTGCGCGCCCTTCAGCGTGGCGTGTTTTGGATGGTGCGACGGCTCTTCTGATGGCGTA
>NZ_CALJRY010000353.1 GCF_937976295.1 uncultured Rothia sp.
ACCGCTATTATTTGGGCTCGTCAGCGGGGTATTACGTTCGGCTGGGTTGATGGTCGATTCCACCCGAATGAGCCGCTTTCGGATCGTTCCACGGCCGCGTTCCTCTACAGGTATCAGCGAGCCCGTGGGGAGGTGTCGCCAAGCTTACCGACGTCTCCTTCACTGCCGGACTCTAACCCGAAGAAACAGACGCATTTCCCGCTTAGCTCTCATTGGCGGCTCTGGATCAGCCCGGAGACTGCTTTTTCACGTGAGTCTAGCTGGGCTATTGAGCAACGTATCTGGGGTTACATGCCTGATCAAGGTTACTTCTATGAGAACTTTGGCGGCTTCAAGATGTCGTACCGTCAGGTGGCTGTGATGCTGTACCGTATGGAGCACGGCGGCAGCCGCCTCAGGTAACGCCCGGTCGTGGTGAGGGGTAACCTGTGGGCTGGGATGCTCGACGTAGTTCGGCTTTTCAGCCCGCCGGTGCAACCCTTTGTTTCCCCCTCCCCGGCGACTTCTCTTGCCTGGCGCCAGGCTTTACGGGGCGTCTTCTCCCCTAGTCTGGCTTTCAGGTTCTATCCGCTCAACTTCTTCACTCACTTCATCTACTCACTCATTTCAATCACCGTATAAATTTTGTAGATGGGATTATGATGTCTTCATTCTTCGCCCCACGAGGTGCCCCGCACCATTCTGAGACCCCGCGCCACCCGGCGAGCGCACGCGTGCTCAGCCTGTCGCTGCTGCTGGGTTTGAGTCCGCTTGCGGGTATTACTCCCGCTGCGCTGGCTGCGCCTCAAGAAGCACCCGTGCAGAACGCGCCCGTGCAGCAGAACGAACCCGCTCAGAATAAACCTGCGCAGAACAAACCTGCCCAGGGTGATAAGCAGGATGCTTCCCTGCCGACCCTGCGCGTGTCCAGCGGCTCCCTCGACATTCTTCACGGCGGTACCGTGCACGTGGAGGGTACCGGGCTGAGCCCCGAGTTCTTGGCGCATCACGAGCTGCGTAGCCTCACGATTGCACCGAAGGGCTCTTCAACCTACGCTAACCCCTACCAGAAGATCGATCACCGCGGCCTTGTCTTTGACGCCCCGGCACCGGCTGCTGACGGCAGTTTCAGCGCTGACCTGACGGTTCCGGCGAATAGCCTGCCGGCGGGTCTGGAGTACGAGGTCATTCTGACCTACCGCCCCGTAGATGAGGCGCACCCCTATGCGTGGAACACTGAGGACCGCATCCGTGCAGCACTGCCGGTGGAGTATAACCTCCCGGAGGCGGAGCTCCCCTCCATCACCTATGATGTTTCGGCTATTTCTGAGGAGCAGATCGCTTCCGGTCAGCCGATTGAGGTGACGCTGACGGGTACCGGTTTTCAGGATGTCAGCTCCGTGAAGTTCACCCTGTCCGAGCATGATGAGCAGGGAAAGGTCACGAACGATAATGTGGCTTCGCTTGGTGAGCTGAAGGCGCCGGATACGGAAGAGAATCAGCGCATTTTCAAGGGCCTGATTCCGAACGGCTATTTCCAGAAGAAAATCACTATCCCCGCGGGAGTCCTGAAGTCCGGTAAGGGATATTCCCTGGGTGTTTCAGGTGTAGAAACCCACGGTTGGAGCAAGCTGAGGCGTAAGTTCCCCTTCGTTCCTGTGGGCAATAACCCCGCACACATGGCGTATCAGGATAATTCGTTCAGGAACACCCTGCCGAAGGTTTCTGTTGCTGCGCAGGATTTTGATCCGGGTCAGGACCGCGTCTATAAGGTGACTATTTCTAATATTTCCCCCGAGGTTGACCTGGGGTACTACATTGACTCTGTGGGGATTTATAACGCTACCTCTGGCGAGATGGCATCTTTCGCGAAGAATGATGTAGCGGGCCAGTACTATAAGCGTGATGAGCTGGTAACCCGCAATGCTGACGGCACTCTGACGGTTGAGGTTGAGTATAAGGTTCACGGCGATTCCTACAATAGGCCTTCTTCTCGCGGTTCAGTGGCTGAAGTGCGTGTGGTGTTCTCGGACTCTGAGTATTCGTACGGTAGCCATAAGTTCACGGTGAGCACCCAGCTTCCGATGGCGCCTCTTGCTGCTGATGCTGTTGATTGGGAGAACCCGGCGAATGTTGAATTGAAGGTGACTTCGGGAACCCTGAATATTTCTCAGGGTGGCACGGTGTCGGTGACGACTTCCCCGTTGAACGCTGAATTCCGCAAGAAGTACACTTTCTACGAGCTGGCTCTGGTGCAGCGCGGATCGGTGTACGTGTATGCAGAGCACAATAGTTATGCGCCTCTCGACGAGTACGGCGGGGCTATCAAGGACTTGGAGCCTCAGGTGCGTGAGAACCCGGACGGTAGCCTCACCTACACGTTTGAGGTTCCCCCGCAGTACGTTGAGGCTGCCGACGGTGAGCTTTTCGATGTGGTGATGACGTACTACCCGTCGGATGAATTTGAGCCGGAACCTTCGAGTAGGTCGAACCGTTTGTATGTCCGCGCCCATATCGATGTGGTTCAGGATGCGCAGCCGACCCGTGGAACCTACACCTTCAGCCAATCCGCTATCGACGACCCGTGGAAGGATACGACGCTGCGGGTTGAGGGACGCCATGTCCTCGTGCAGGCTAGGGAACAGGTTTCTAATGATTCGTCGGTCATCGCTATTTATGAGGCTGACCCTGCAACGGGAAAGATGGTGGGTGAGCCTGTGTTCACTCAGCAGGTGGACTACACGTACTACGGGGTTATGTCTAGGTGGTTCCGCAATAACTATTTCAGCACGGATCTGAAGATTCCTGCGGGTACGTTGAAGCCGGGCAAGCTCTACTTTATTGGCATGTATGGTGGCGGGTTGCCTTACCCCGGCATGGAAGATTCTCCGGGTTCTATGCTGAATGATGTTGTGGAGTTCCTTCCGGTGCATTCTCCCGAGCAGAACTCTGCGGGGCCCACTCTGCATCTTGGGTCGGTGGGGCTGAGCCCGTACGCGAAGACGAACTCGTTTACGGCGCGCGCTACCGGGCTGTCTGCGCCGGGTGAAGGTTCATACCGCCTCTCGGTGCAGCATGTTGATGAGCAGGGACGTTTGACCGGTCAGACGGTGTTCCAGCAAGCAATCCCCGCCGATCGCATCCAGGATGGCAGGGTGGAGCTGAATCTGACGATTGCTCAGCAGCTGAACTATTCGGGTTCGTATCGCCTGGTCTTGGAGAAGGTTACTTCGGGTAAGGATGGTGCCGCGGAGTCGGTGGAGCAGCTTGATGTCGAGGATATTCCTCTGAAGCTGACGCGTGAGGATGAGTTGCAGGCGGCTGAACGTTGGTTTGCTGATCGTGAGATTTTGCCTGATCCTTCGCCGCAGTCCTGGCATAGCGGTATGACGCGCCGCGATGTGACGGTGGCGCTGTACCGTTTGGCGGGTTCCCCGAAGGTTGAACTGCCTGCAACCAGCCCTTACGCGGATGTGGCACCGAGCGACCCGGACTACACCGCGTATATTTGGGCTCGTCAGAAGGGCATTACCTTCGGCTGGGCGGACGGCAAGTTCCATCCGGAGGCGAAGCTTTCGACCCCGTCGACGGTGGCATTCTTGTACAGGTATCAGAAGGCGATGGGCCAGGTTACGCCGAAGGCGCCGACCTCTGCCTCACTACCGAAGAGCAGTAGCTTGCCGGGCGGTAATGATGCGCCCCGGAGTGCTGGCGGCTGGGAGCATCAGGTTCGTCAGGGTAGCGCTTTCTGGCGTGAGGCTCAGTGGGCTGTTGATCACCGCATGTGGGGTTACCGCGTTGACGGGGAATACGCCTATGAGGACTTTGATAGGTCTTTCGTTTCCTCTGCTGATTTGGCGTTGATGCTGTACCGCATGGACCACGGCGGCAGCCACCTCCGGTAGCGTCTCGCCGTGGTGTTAGCCATTTTGGTTGGCTTTCGTCAAATAGGTGACTTTACGGCTCTGTTTATGTGCCATTTTTATTGTGGGTGACTTTTATGTTGCCTTGCCCACCGCATTGTGAATATTCTCAACCTGCAGAGGTTGCATAGGTGCGAATTTTTCGAATGCGGTGGGTTTTTTGTGCTTTCTTTTTTGTACAGTGACCAGTGTTTGTGCTTATCAGCACAATATTTAGGCATATTTTCCACGTCATGCACATACTTTTTAAAGCTATACTTCACCTTAAGACATGCGATAAAACACACAGACATTTTTCGCGCTGATGACCTTTCAGGTTCCAGCACGTCTTAACTATTTGCTACGGTGTTTATGCGCACCACACTCGATGCGCGACACCGATAAAACTGATTGGATAACAATGTCCTCGCTTCCCAGCCACATGCGCTTTGCGCTACCCAAAAACATGGCTAAGAGCGGCTGCGCCCTCACTTTGGCGGGCGCCATGCTCTTGCCCCTCTCCCCCGCGTTTGCGGCTCCTGCTGCTACTCCGGTAGCAGCCCAGGCTGTCGCGCAGGGTGAGGCTCAGGGTGCTCAGAGTCTGCAGGTTACCTCCGGCACTTTTGATATTCTCAAGGGCGGCAACGTGACGGTTAGCGGCTCCGGTTTCTCCAAGGATTTCGTTAAGGGCAAGTCGTTCCGCCTGTACGTTGTTCCTAAGGGTGAAAGCGTTGCTTTCCCGCCGCACCGTCCGCGTGATTACCCCTTCTATGTTCAGGATGTTCCCGCCTCCGCTTTTGCGGCTGACGGCACCGTGAATCTGACCGCTTCTATCGGCGCTAACTATCTGGAGGCCAATGGCTCGTCCTTCGATGTTGTGCTCGGTTACCGCGATGACGCTGAAGACGGCTGGATTCCCGCGGATGAGGTTCGTACCGAGCTGAAGGTTGCGGATGTTCCCACCGTTGATTCCCCGACCCTGTCGTACAGCGCTTCGTCAGTGAATGCTTCTGAGAACACTAAGGTCACCGTGAACGGTGCCGGTTTCCAGAACATTTCGTACAACGGTAGCGAGTCGCTGATTGTTGCGGTTCGTGCGGTTGATCCGGCGACCGGTAAGGCGACCGGCCCCGCGCTGGCTCAGTCGGAGGCTAAGTTCACCTCCTACTCTGCTTTCTTCGGTCAGTACATGGGTTACACCAACGGCCGTTTCTCGACTGTTCTGGACATCCCGGCGGGCACCCTGAAGTCTGGCAGCTCCTATGTTGTGCAGACTTTCGAGTTCAACGTTCCGGAAGATAACGATGAGGCGAACAGCCAGGCGCTGAGCACTCAGGCGTTTGTGCCGGTGAACGGCGAAAACGTTAAGAAGGCGTCTCCTTCGGTTTCTTTGAGCACTGACACGGTGGATTTGAGCTCTTCGACCACTATCCGTGTGAAGGGTAAGGATTTCAACGTCCCTGCTGGCGCTACCGTGAACGTGCTGTTCTCGGCTGCTGAGGCTGACGGCAACCCGACCGGTGAGGCTCTGGAGAGCATCACCCTGAACGCCGCCCGTGTGGCGACCGGCGCGTTTGAGACGACCGTTAATGTTGACGGCACCAAGCTGGATGCTGATAGCCACTACGCTATTTTCGTGACCGTGAACTACGCCGATGGTGGCAGCGAGCGCATCGCGGCTGATTATCTGACTCTGACTGGTGAGTCTGCGAACCAGAAGGCTCGTGAGCGTTTCGCTGACGTTCCGGCTGCTCACGCGAACCACAAGGCTGTTCTGTGGGCTGCTGATCAGAAGCTGATTGATTCTCGTGAGAAGGATTGGTTCGGCGTTAATGATGATGCGACCCGCGGTGAGCTGACTGTTGCACTGTACCGTATGGCTGGTTCCCCGAAGGTTGCTCTGCCGGCTACTAGCCCGTACCCGGATGTAAAGACTGATGATCCGAACTACGCTGCGTACATTTGGGCTCGTCAGAAGGGCATTACTTTCGGTTGGTCTGATGGTAAGTTCCACGCGGATGCCGGCATTTCGAATGCTACTGTTGCGGCGTTCCTGTACCGTTTTGACGGTAAGAAGCCGGTTGCTGTAACTGAGGCGCCGTACACCGATGTGAAGGTCGGTTCTGCGTTCTACCGTGAGATTACGTGGGCTAAGCAGCAGAAGCTGCAGGTGTTCCCGGGTTCTGAGTACCACCCGACTGCGCTGGTGAGCCGTGGTGAGCTGGCTGGTTTCTTGATGAACTACAAGGTCCGCTAGAGCTCTATAGGGTCTGCTAGGGCTAGTCTCTAGGGTCTAAAGATTATGCCGGGCTGGCGGTGATGAGACGTTGGTTTTATCCCGCTGGCCCGGCTTTTCTGTGCCTCC
>NZ_CALJRY010000354.1 GCF_937976295.1 uncultured Rothia sp.
TTCTGCCACTCTCTCACAGTCGCGGCGGACACACCAAGCTTCCTGGCGGTTAGACGACAGCCGAATCCTCTCTCGAACATTTGCGCTGCTTGCTCTCGGAGCGAACGGTCGTGTCTTAATCCTAGGTTGATGGACATGAAAAGCCTCCTGTTTGTTGGACTTTAGTTTCGTTGTCCAAGAAACGGGAGGCAGTTCACATTGGGGCACCCTCCGGGGCTTCAACTATCTCACGCCGAGTATCCGGGCTCGCCGGGTACTGTGACTATGCCGGGTTAGCCGCGCATACCTTCAACCGGGGACATGCGAGCCGAACGAGCCGCCGGCAGAGCCGAAGCGAGCATCGCGGCGAGCACACCCACAACGAGGATGATCACGTACCAGACGTACGGCAGGTCAAGCACCAGCGGGGCGCTGGAGCTCACGGCAGCCATCACAATCTTCGCGGAGACCGTGCCGATGACCGTACCGGCAATCATGCCGAGCACCACTGCGGCGAGCGTAATCAGAATCGCCTCAATGGAGATCATGCGGCGCAGCTGCTTGCGGGACAGGCCCAGCGAGCGGAGCATCGCGTTCTCGCGGCGGCGTTCGTTGACCGACAGGGTCATCGTGTTCGCCACACCAATAATCGAGATGACCACTGCGAGCATGAGCATCACCAGGGTGAAAGTCAGCATAACGGTCAGCAGCTGGTCGAACGTCTGGCGTTCCTGCAAGCCACCGGTGAAGGAGCTGTCAGGGCTGGCACGGTTCAGGTCAGCCTGCAGGGTCACGTTCTCGCTACTGGTCAGCGGGGATACCGCACGCACCAGAACGACGGTGTCATTACCGGTTGCCTGGCTGGTGACGGTCAGACGTGCTGCCTTGGTCTGAGCTTCCTGATCGCCGCTCGCAATTGCTTCTTCCATGCGCTTCTGAGCTTCCTCAGCGGCGGGGTTGGCAACTGCCTGCGGGTTCTTGGCGTCCTGCAGCTTGGCGGCGGTGGCAGGGTTGACAATCAGCAGGGTCTGCTTGGTTTCAGACTTGACGGGCTTGAGTTCCAGTTCGCCGAGCGGGCCGCGCGCCTTCAGGCGGCTGGACTCATTCAATCCGGCGGCCTTCCAGAGTTCCTGAGGTACGAGCACGGTGTCGTCGGCAAGGTTCGAGTTTTCGTCGGGCAGGATCGCCTTCAGATCAGAGGAGCTCAGCGCCACCAGGTCAGCGTTCTGGTTGACGCTCTGGCCCTCGTACTCGACGGTGTAATCAACCACGCCGGCGGCGTAACCAACAGCGGATGCCTGAACGTTCTTAATGCCCTTGACCTTGGAGGCAATCCCCTCCGCCTTGGTCACGGTGGAGGCCGCCTCAGACTGGTCGTACGAGCTGTACTTCGCCTGCGCAGAAATCGGGTACTGCTGATCCAGCGCCTTGACGAACGATGCGCTCAGGACCGTGTAGCCGGTCAGCACAGTCGACACGACCAGGGTGCCGACGAGCACAGCGCGGCCGGTGGAGACGGTGCGCTTGGGCGAACGCAGCGCGTTGGCGAGCGCGAGCTTGCCGGTCTGGGTGCGGGTGACCTTACCGAGGGCACGTACCAGCGGGGGCAGTACCAGCGGGGTGATGAAGAAGACCGCAATACCGAGCAGCAGTGCTGCGAACATGCCGAGGAAGATTGCGGAGTTACCGTCGCGGTCCGTGCTGGTTGCCTTGTCAAGAGCAGTCACAACAGCGACCACGCCACCGATGGCGAAGAGTACACCGAAAATCGGGCCGATCTTACCGGGCTTGCTGACTTCGCGGTTGGTGTGCTCGCTCATCGCGCTAATCGGCGAGATGCGCAGTGCGCTTCGTGCCGGGGAGAGCGACGCCAGAACCGTGACGATGGTGCAAATCAGGGTACTGACGATTACCGGGGTAATCGAGTACGAGATCATGATGGTCGAAACCATGCTTCCCACCAGCATGCCGACCGGGAAGGTCAGCAACGCACCGATGAGAGAGAACACCACGCCCACGGTAATGGATTCGACGAGCAGCATCCGCACGAGGGAGCCGCCGCGGGCACCGAGGGTGCGCAGCAGGGCGAGCTCGCGGATGCGCTGGCCGACCAGCACCGCGAAGGTGTTGGAGATGACGAAGGAGGAAACCAGCAGAGCCAGGGCCGCGAAGGCACCCAGGACCACGCTAATGGAGGTGAAGACCGTGGAGATACTCTTCTGGTAGTCTTCTAGCAGCTGCTGACCGGTCATAACGCGCGGGTCGTTCTTGGTGTCGCCGCTGCTGAGGGTCTCCTGCAGGCTCTTGAGCTTGGCGTCGGTTACGCCATCCTTGAACTTGAGGTAGATGAGGTTCGCGCCACCCCTGCTCCGGTAGCCTGCCGCCGAGCTACTGTTTTCTGTCTCGGCTGCTTTCAGGGTGGCTTCACCGAGGGCGGTGCCACCAATGAAGACAGCCTGGTTGGTGGTGGAGCCTTCAAAACCGGGATCGAAGAGACCAACGACGGTGTATTCGGCGGTCTTATTAGTACCGGGAGCACTGACGGATTCTACAACGTCGGTGCTGGTGACCTTGCCGTTCAGCGAGAGGTTGTGCTTCTTCGCGAAGTAGGTAGAGACCATGATTTCGTGGTCGCTACCGGGGATTTTGCCCTGCACCTTGTACGGAAAGAGGCTCGAGTCGGCGGGCAGCTGGTTGTACTGCACCTGGGCTTTCTGGTCGCCGGTGCCGAGCGTACCGGTCACGGCGTACTGCACCCAGTAGCCGGAGAGCAGGTCGCTCTGTTCTACTTTCTGAATCTGCTCACGGGTCAGGTAGATGGCGCTGCTGTCTTGACCGTCGCTGGTTGTAGCGGCGGAGGCAACAACCGCCTCGGCGCGGGAGAGCACATCACTGACGGAGGAGTTGACGGTCGCCTGCAGCGAGTTGGTGAGCATCATAATGGCTGCGATGAAGAAGGATGAGATCGCGATGCCTATGCCCGTGAGGATGTATTTTCCTTTGGAGGCGCGCAGGTTGGAGCGCGCCACCGTGTTCAGTGTGGTTGCCACGGCTTATCGACCTTCCAGCTGTGCCATTGCGCCGAGGACGGCGTCGTAGGTGGGTTCGATCATTTCGCCGGCGACCATGCCGTCCTTGATGAAGACCACGCGGTCTGCGTAGGAGGCGGCGTTTGCGTCGTGGGTGACCATGAGGATGGTCTGTGCGTGGTCGGTTGCGGCGGCACGCAGCAGGCGCAGCACCTCGGCGCCGGAGTTGGAGTCGAGGTTACCGGTCGGTTCGTCGGCGAAGACCACTTCGGGGCGTGCGAGCAGTGCGCGCACGATGGCGACGCGCTGCTGCTGACCGCCGGAGAGCTGTTCGGGGCGGTGGTCGAGGCGGGTTTCCAGGCCGAGGGTCTTGACCAGGTAGTCGCGCCACTGCGGGTCCGGCTTCTTACCGGCGAGGCCCAGCGGCAGGTCAATGTTCTGGCCCGCGGTGAGGGTGGGCACCAGGTTGAACGCCTGGAAGATGAAGCCGATGTGTTCGCGGCGAAACTCGGTGAGGGCGTTGTCCTTCAGGCCGAAGAGCTCGGTACCGCCAATACGGATGGAGGTTGCCGGGTTCGGGTCGGGGGTGTCCAGGGTTGCGATGGTCTGCATCAGCGTGGACTTGCCGGAGCCGGAGGGGCCCATAATGGCGGTGAACTTGCCCTGTTCAAAGTCAACGGAGACGTTGTTGAGGGCGTGGACGGTAGCTTCACCCATGCCGTAGGTTTTGGAAAGGTTTCGTGCGGAGACGGCAACCTGTGCCGTCTGTGCGTGAGGAGTTGTCGTAGTCATAGTTCAATTATTTCACGCAGTATGGCGCTGACTACAGGGTTTTTCTCATCCTCCAGGTTGATTTTGGCGGGTGTTCACCGGGCCTTTGCCTAGGGATGTAGAGGGATGCAGGGGTTCTCCGCTCATTCCGCGGGCTGAGATGCGCCTGTGGCGGGCTGGGCGGGGCGCAGACTTCATCCTTAAGGATGAGTGGCGGCCCAATCAGCGTTCTCTCTCTTTTTTTCCCCCCCGCTTCTCTGCCTCGCGCCTACAGCTATATATGCATGCGAAAAGCCCCCGGATCCTCCCCCAACTGGGGGTAGGAAGCCGGGGGCTTTGTCAGGCTATCTGTTACAGCGCTGTCTCAGGCGCTGTCCGCTAATGCTCAGGCGGCTGTTATGCCTTGGGCGCTTCGTATCGGGGGAACACCGGTGCGGGTGCGGGCAGTTCGGTACCGGGCACGAGTGCGGTGCCGAGGGCTGCGAACTGGCGTGCCTCGCCTTCGGGTATGCCAAGCAGGGTCAGCAACTTGGCGGTTGAGTCGGGCATGACGGGCTGCAGCAGCAGGGCGACCTGGCGTACGACCTCAAGGGTTACGTACAGCACGGTGTTCATGCGCTCGAGTTCGCCGTTCTTGCGCAGGGTCCAGGGTTCCTGCTCTGCGAAGTAGGCGTTGGTGTCTGCGAGGACGGTCCAGATGCGGTCGAGTGCGCGGTGGAATGCCTGCTCGTCGAAGTCTGCACGGACGGGCTCGTAGAGGGCTGCCGCCTCGTCGAGGATCTTGCGGTCGGCTTCGGTGAATTCGCCGTGGGTGGGCACGGCACCGCCGCAGTTCTTGGCGACCATGGACAGGGAACGCTGGGCGAGGTTGCCGAGGTTGTTTGCCAGGTCGGAGTTGATGCGGTTGATGATGGACTCTTCGGAGTAGGAGCCGTCCTGGCCGAAGGACACTTCACGCATGAGGAAGAAGCGCACGGCGTCCAGGCCGAATGCGTTGACGAGGTTTGCGGGGTCGACGACGTTACCGACGGACTTGGACATCTTCTCGCCGTTGACGAGCAGGAAGCCGTGGCCGAACACGCGCTTGGGCAGTTCGATTCCGGCGGACCACAGGAATGCGGGCCAGTAGATGGAGTGGAATCGGGTGATGTCCTTACCGATGAGGTGCAGGTCGGCGGGCCAGTACTTGGTGAACAGTTCGTTGTCGGTGTCGGGGTAGCCGAGGCCGGTGAGGTAGTTGGTGAGTGCGTCGACCCACACGTACATGACGTGCTTGTCGTTGCCGGGTACGGGTACGCCCCAGTCGAAGGTGGTGCGGGAGATGGACAGGTCGTTGAGGCCGCCCTTGACGAAGGAGATGAGTTCGTTGCGGCGGGATTCGGGGTAGACGTAGCCTTCGTTGGCGTAGAGTTCGAGGAGCTTGTCGCCGTACTTGGAGAGGCGGAAGAAGTAGGACTCTTCCTCGGTCCATTCGACTTCGGTGCCGGTGGCGATGGCGTAGCGCTGGCCGTCGCGTACTTCGGTTTCGTCTTCTGCGTAGTAGGCTTCGTCGCGGACGGAGTACCAGCCGGCGTACTTGTCGAGGTAGATGTCGCCGTTTTCTTCCATGCGCTTCCAGATGGCCTGGGATGCGACGTAGTGGTCGGGGTCGGTGGTGCGGATGAAGCGGTCGTAGCTGATGTTCAGCGCGTCGTTCATTGCTTTGAAGCGTGCGGAGTTCTCGTCGGCGAGTTCTTTGGCGGTCTTACCGAGCTTTTCGGCGGTGGTCTGCATCTTCTGGCCGTGCTCGTCGGTGCCGGTCATGAAGCGCACGTCGAAGCCGTCGAGGCGCTTGAAGCGGGCTAGCACGTCGGCTGCGATGGTTTCGTAGGCGTGGCCGATGTGCGGGTTGCCATTGGGGTAGGAGATGGCGGTGGTGATGTAGAACGGAGTTGCAGTCATAACTTTCAGTTTACCGCAGTATTAGGCGAGGCTCTCACCGGGGTTACACTCTGATACGCGGCAAGCATCAAGCCACCACGCAACAGACCAAACAGGCGACAGCCCTCCCCCGCCCCAGTTCGCTAGGCACGGGGCGCACGCACTGAACCCCCGCGCGCCTACCGCAACCCCGGCGGGATTCCAAGAGCCCCTGAATCACAGATGCGCAGAGGTATAGATATTCCCCGTCGCGACATCAGGGTGTCCGAAGCGAAGCAAGGACGGGTCCCCTGTAGGAGCAAGGGGAATATCTATATCTCAAGCCTAGAAAGTGCATTTTCAGAGGGAACGCAAAAATCCCGCCGATTCCGAAGAATCAGCGGGATTTTCTCTAATGTGCGCCCCCTGGGACTCGAACCCAGAACCCATTGATTAAGAGTCAATTGCTCTGCCAATTGAGCTAGAGGCGCTTATTTGTTTTTGAAGGTTTCCCTTGCAACAGAAAAATACTATACGCGAGTTTTTGTGGTTCACGCAAGTTGGTT
>NZ_CALJRY010000355.1 GCF_937976295.1 uncultured Rothia sp.
GGCAGAAGAGCTCACGATAAAATCCTGTACGTTGAGTGGGTGTTTCTAAACGCAGACGCGACGGGCGTTCGAAGAGCCTCATGCCCCTTACGCGGAGCCTCATACTCCTTACGCGGGAACCCGCCACACGCAATACCTCTATTATGCCTTCTCAGCGGCCTAAATCCACGCACGGCACCGTCACATACCAGTGTGTGAATGCCGCACGCTCAGAAGAACACAAGAGCAGAAGAACGCCAGTGCGGAAGAGTGCCAGAGCAGAAGAAGCACAAACGGCTCGCTCTTCGCATAGATGGCGGAAGGCTCTAATCTTCCGCGCGGACGGCATACGCCCTGTGATCTGGCGGTGTTGTTGATGTGTAGGTCATAGACACGCCGGTTAGACATATCTCTTACACAAAGAATGTGAAGTGAACACACGCTGTAGGAGTCAATCGCCCTTCTATTCCGGTGATTGCTCGCTCCGATGAAGCTCCCTGCCACAAGGCACGACGAGGTAACTGAATCTAACCCAGGCTTCATCCGTGTATCAGGCAGTCGGCGGTTTCTTGCTTTAGGGCATCTCAGCCTACAGAAGAGGTAGCCATCTCTTCGCTCTATCCTTCGCACTCTTAGCAGCTGTGCGGTCCTGCGGACTCAGCCCACTGACAACCGGCACATCTGCCTTCTCGTTGCCCACAAACCCCCACGCAGCTCGTGCCAGACGGGTTAGGGCTTTACCCAGGGCATGAGCTAGCTCCGCACGTTTTTCTCTGGGTAGTTTCCGGTACGCCTGGTGTCGGCGTGTCGTTGTGACACCTCGGGTGAACCGAAACGGTGGCTAAGTGATAACTGTAAAATTTAAATGGCACTCTCGCGGAGCGTTACTTTTCCAAAGTCTCACTAAACGGTACCAATACAAAACATCACGAGAACCTGAACATTGGCAGGTTCTCGTGATGCTAAGTGTTTTAGAACTCCAAGGATGCTTATTTCGGCTGTTGCTTATAGAAAACAAAAGCGTACAGGATACCCATAAGTAGAACTACAACCTGAGCCAAAGGGTCAAGCCAATACACTTGTAAAATTACCACAGCCAACATAAAAAATACGGATTTTATGAAGGATGCTGCAGGTTGTACGTAGTTCTTATTTGCACGATATGCAGAGTACCCAACAGCTCCACAAAGAATTAAAATACTGGCAACATTATAAACCATTATATCATGCGAAGATGTAAAATAATAGCAAGAATAACCTGCGAACCATAATTCAGGTACCGGTATGTATCTAGTGTCGACCAACTTAACCACCTCAGATATTTATTCAATTTTTGCTTTCAGCGGTGGTATACCCCAATCTGCATAGAATGCGATTCCAGGTCCTTCTCTAGCTGTTGATGATATCTCTAGTTTGATGTGAACCGGAATACTTTTATGCTATCAATCAGCAAAATGGGAGTCAAGATTATTTTAGTAATGATTCAATAACAATTTGCACCACTGCAAACTATAGTATTTAGCTGCTAAAGCTCCCAGCCCGTTCTCTCTCCTCAGCAAACTTGCATCCTAAGTCGTCTTATTGCGCTTCGGATGCTCCTCTGCCTTACACATTTCTGGGTTCTTATCGCAGATACAGCGGTAAACAGTCTTTACTTCCCCTGCTGCTTTCACCCACCTCTCTTCTTCTTTCCTACGTGCGTATGCTTTTCTTCTCTTACGAGCAGGAGATAACTCTGGTCTTGTCCTCACAACTCTCTCACTTCCGTTCTACGGTCTAGGAACTTTTATTTTAAGCCCGCTTAAGCGGACTTCGCTAACGCTCAGACTCTTTTTCTCTCTGGCTTCTCTCCTTCTGCTCCAAGACTCAACCTCACAGCTCAGGCCGGTCGGTCGGCTCGGTCGGTCGATTGGCGAAGCATAAGAACGAAAGAGTACAGAAACAGGTACAAAAAACCGCCGGACGGGGTGCTCCCCCATCCGGCGGTTTATTGATGAAATGTAGACAAAGCTAGGAGTCCTTTGTCGGAGACTCAGAAGCTAGGAGCCCTTTGTCTAGGAGTCCTTCGTCGAAGACTCAGAAGAGTCAGAATCCTCGTCGGACTCTGCCTTCTCGGGTGCCTTCTCCTCAGCGTTCTCAGCAGACTCATCTGCGGCAGGCTTCGGAGCGAACTCCGCAGGAGCCGGCTCAATACCCGCAGCAGCCTTCGCCGCCGCACGACGACCAGCCACCA
>NZ_CALJRY010000356.1 GCF_937976295.1 uncultured Rothia sp.
CGGCACGCGCCCTGGGCGCGGCGGCACCGGCCGGGGCGGGCCCCACGCAAGGTGCAGTACAGGCGCAGCTGGCCGCACAGCAGCCCACGCCAGCCGGCGTGGCGCAGGCGGCAAGCAGCATTTATGGGCAGCGCAGGCTACAAGAGCTGGAAGCGCAGCAGCGGGAGCGGCTGGCGGCGGCGGTGGCGGCGGCGCAGGGGGGCATTAGGAGTACGAAGGTGAGTGCGCCGGCGGTGAGCTGGCCGGTGGCCTGGACGAGTGAAGAGGCTGCAGTACGGCCGGGGAACGTGGTGGCCCCCCATGTGGTCACTCCTCCTAGCGTCGGGTTGATGAGGGAGGACCTGCGCGGGCCGTGGCCTGCGGAATGGACGGAAGAAGCCGTGCTGGGGGTGGAGATGAGCCACCCGCCGGGACGGCTGGGAGAGGTGTCAAGGTGGTGCATGGAGAATAGCTACCTGCCGTTCCTCCAAGCGGCGGTAACGAGCACCTTCGCCGTGGCCGCCGGGCTGTTTGGCCACAGCTGGCAGCTCCCGCAATCCGGGCTCAACCTGTACATAACGATGGTGGGAAGGAGCGCGGTGGGAAAGGAGGCGGTGCTGGGCAGTGCGGGGCGGATTATGCAGGCGCTGCAGAAGCTGAACCCGAGCGCCGGGAGGTTCTTCCACTTCGGCGCCTTTGCCAGCGGGCCGGCGTTGAGACGGATGGTGGCGGATGACCACAGCAGTGTGGCCATCTTCGTCGGGGAGTGGGGGTACGTGGTGCAGGGGCTGGGGGATGTGACGAACGCCAATGCGCTGGGCATACGCAGGGAGGTGACGGACCTGTTCCAAAAGAGCGCCGCCGGCAGCGTGGCGGGGGGCCGGGTGTACGCGGACAAGGAGAAGACCGTGGAGCTGGCCAAGAACGTCGCTGTCACGCTGGTGGGGGAGACGACGCCCGACCTGTTTTACAGCAGCCTGAGCTATGACATCCTGGCAGACGGCTTCCTTAGCCGCTTCTGGATCATTGACTATGACGGCGACCGGCCTATCACCAACGCTCGCATCAACAATGTCTTTCCGGAAGACCTCGCCAGGTACTTTGCCCAGGCGGCGGTGCAGGCGGAGAAGCTGGCGATGACGAACACGTGGACGGACGTGCTGTTTACGGACAAGGCGAAGAAGATCTTCGAGGACTTTGACAGGTTCTGCGTCAGCAAGTTCTACGGCCGCGAGGATGAAGCCCTGCGGCAGGTGTGGAACAGGGCGCACCTGAAAGCCCTGAAAATCGCCGCGCTGTGCGCGGTGGCGGATAGCTACATGAAGCCGACGGTGAGAGAACCACAGGCGGTGTGGGCCACGGAGCAGGTGTTGCGGGATGTGTACGGGTTGCTGCGGAGAGTGGAGAGCGGACAGGTGGGGGGCAGCACGGAGACGCAGCAGATGAAGATTGTGCAGAGCCTGATTAAGGAGTACCTTGCGGGCGGGGCCAAGAAGTGTGAAGAACGGCTCAGGGTGGCCGGCGTGGTGCCGCACAGCTGGCTGATGGAGAGGGTGCAGGATTTGGCTCCGTTTAGGAAGCACCGGCTGGGGGCGCGGCTGGCGCTTAAGCAGGTGGAAGATGAGCTGATTTCCCAAGGCACCCTGCAGCAGGTGGGAGGCACGGACGTGAGGGACAAGTTCCAGTACCACGCGGCGACTAAACTCTTTTACGTTTGTTACACCCCGGAATAGAGGCAACGGGGCGTACACTGTGCCCATGCGGTTAACCACACCGGGGGCAGCCTGCCACGCAGCCCCTGCAAAGTGTGGTTATCCACGGTGCCCACTGCAGGGCGAACACAGGAGGTAAACAGAAATGGACGTGTTGCAAGAATGGTATGAGACGCAGCAGCAGCTGCAGGCGCTGAAGGAAAAGGAGGCGCGGCTGCGCAAGCTGGTCGCCGAGAGCTTCGATGTGGAAAAGGACTTTACCGGCACCAAGAAGCGCCCGCTGGGCAACGGCTGGACGCTGGAGGCCAGCTGGAGCCTGACGTACAAGGTGCTGCCCGATGTGGTGGAAGAGCTGATGCCGGAGCTGCTGGACAAAGGGATTGACCCGAGGGCGGTGGTGCGGTGGAAGCCGGAACTGGACAAGCGCAATTACAACGCGCTGACGCCGGAGCAGCAGCAGGTGATGAACCTGTGCATGGAAGTGAAACAGGGGATGCCGACTATGAAGGTGGTGGCACCCAAGGGGGCGGCACAATGAACAAGATGCTGATGCTGGAACGCAGCCGCAGGGTGCAGGCCGCCCTGCTGGCCGCCCTGGCAACGGGGGCCGGCGTGGCCGGGGTGCTGTGGCTGGTGAGGTGGATGGTGGGAGGCGGGCAATGAAAGACGTGCTGAACCTGCTGTCCGATATCCTGCTGCAGCACCTGTGGCGGATTAGGGAGCTGCAGACCAAGGGGCAGAACATGAAACAGGAAATGCTCGAAATGAAAGAGTTGCTGGAGCTGTACCTGGTGGCGCTGCAGTGCGCGAAGCTGGAGAAGGAGAAGTACGCAGATGAATGAAACCAAAAAGGGCGGGCAGTACACGGGCCAAGAGCTCGCCGTGCTGCTGCGCGCCAGCATTAAGATGGGAACGCTGATGCGCCAGCACCGGGAGTTCCTTATCAACGTGCTGGCCAATTACATGGGCGAGCAGGAGCATGCGCAGCTGGTGCGGCTGCTGAACAAGCAGTACGAGGAGATGAGCAAGCAATGCGCACAGGCCACGTGGTTACTGGAGCGTGAACATGCGCGGCAGCAACGCACAGAAGAAGAGGAGCAGGCACATGGTCAGTAAGAAGAAGCTGAAGAAGGCACTCGGCATACTGCAGCATGCGCTGCTGGGCATGTCCGGCTTCCTGCAGGTGCTGGACCAGCAGAGGCAGGAGGCGCTGCGAGCGCTGGCGGAGCACGATGCGGAGCTGGCCAAGACCCTGGCGCGCAAGTTCCAGGCCTCAGACCGGACGATTACCACAATGCTCCGCGATGAAATGGAACAGGGGATGGAGGATGCAGGCGACGATTGAACTGCCCCCGGAGCACGGGCAGCGGCTGCTGGCGGCGCTGGTGGCGTATGCGGCGGAACTGCGAGAGCAGAGGGCGTTGCTGCTGCTGGCGCTGCACGCGGCGCAGCCCGTGCAGGCGGCGGAGCTGGAAGCCACGCTGGATGGGCGCATTGAAGCCCTGGCGGTGGGGTGGCAGGATGTGGTGGATGTACTGACAAGGGAACTGCAGAAACATGAAGGTGATTCAAACAGAGGTAATCGAAATCAAGACCGCCGAGGAGATTTTCGAGGCGGCCATGAACTGCGCGGGGCTGATGCGGGACCAGAGGGACGAAGCGCTGGAAGCCTTGACGGTGAAGGACGAAGCGCTGGCCAAGACGCTGGAGGAACGCTGGCAGAAGGAAGCGGACAAGATGGTGGCGGACCTGGAAAGCAAGATGGACACTTTGTGTGGGGGTAAGCTGAAGTGAGAGACGAACTGGATGTGTGGCGGCAGGCCAAGGACGAGTTCGTGGGTGCGCTGCGCCTGGCCAAGCGCTACCGTGGGCGGCTGCAGCAGCTGGTAAAGGAGCTGGACCCGGACCAGCAGGCGGCGCTGCAGGCGGAGTGGGACAGTGAGCCGCTTTCCAAACAGGAACAGGAGGTGCTGCAATGGCTGGAACCGTGAGCCACGATGTGAGCGAGCTGGTGGCGGCGCTGCTGTACCTGGCTAGCGAGCTGCAGAGCGAGCGCAATGAGCTGCTGCAGACGTTGCACGATTACGATGAAGATGTCTGGCAGGAACTGGGCGAGGAGTACAATGGGCGGCTGCGCAAGCTGTTCGACGAACATCCGGTGCTGCACAAACTGAACGAGGAAGCGCAAAATGCAAAGCGAAGAGCGGCCAAGCGATAGCCTGGTGACGCTGATTGCGGTGCTCAATGAGCTCGCGGAGCAACGCGCACAGGTGCTGCGCGTGCTGTACGCGCTGGGCAACGTGAACCCCGAAATTGCCGACGCTGAGGCCACGCAGCTGAACAAGCGGAACAAGGCGCGGCTGAAGGACTTGGACGAAACCACCCGCGTGCTGGTAATGCACGCGATGCAGAAAGGACAGCAACAATGGCTCTCACAATCACGAGCAGTATGAGCGCCCCGGAGGCCATTGCGTACCTGCGGGCAGCGATGGAAGAAGCCCCGCGCTGGTGTGGCAATCCGCACCAGCTGGAGATTCTGGTCAACGAAACCGAGAAGGTTCTCAAGATGTTCGAAGAAAGCATTGAGGAAAATGAGCGGCTGCTCAACCTCATGTACGGCACCGTGGCGGACCTGGAGCGGGCCAAGGGCAGTATTGAAAGCGCCATCACGGCGCTGGAGGGGTAAAGCCATGGCATTTACCTTTACCACCGCAGAGCAGCAGAGCCGCGACAGCGGCCTCAAGTGCCTCGTGTACGGCCCCAGCGGCATGGGCAAGACGATGCTGTGTGCCACGCTGCCCGCGCCGCTGCTGCTGAGTGCGGAGAGCGGCCTGCTGAGCCTGAAGCGCAAGAACATCGAGAAGGTCTACGGGGTGGACACCCCGGGGGTGAGCTACGATATCCCCGTTGTGGTCATCAAGACCTACGAAGACCTGCTCGACGTTTACCAGTTCTTGCTGACCCCGGACGCTGCCGGCGTGCGCAGTGTGTGCCTGGACAGCATCAGCGAGATCGCTGAGGTGGTGCTCAGCAACCTCAAGCGCAGCGCCAAGGACCCGCGGCAGGCATACGGCGAGATGATGGAAAAGGTCATGGACCTCGTGCGCAAGTTCCGCGACCTGCCCGGCAAGAACGTCTACTTCAGCGCCAAGCAAGAGGCGGTGAAAGATGAGCTGACGGGGGCGCAGCTGTACGGCCCCAGCATGCCCGGCACCAAGCTTGGGCCTGGCTTGCCGTATTACTTTGATGAGGTGTTCAGGCTGGGTATGCAGAGGCAGCAGGACGGCAGTATTATGCGATTCCTGCAGACGCAGCCCGACATGCAATACGTGGCAAAGGACCGCAGCGGGGCGCTTGATGCGCTGGAGCCGCCGCACCTGGGCTACCTGCTGAACAAGATCCACGGTTAACCACACGTTGCCCACAGGAGGGCGAGAAACATGGTCGCATTCAACTTCAACACGCAGAACCTGCCGGATGGCGGCGACGGGTTCGACCTCATTCCGACGGGCTGGTATGCCGGCTTTGCGGACGAGACCAGCATCAACCCCACACGGGACGGCGCGGGGGCCTACATCAAGGCCCGCTTCCGCATCCAGGGTCCCACGCACGCCAATCGCGTGATTTTCAAGAACTTCAACATTCGCAATTCCAACGACAAAGCGGTGGAAATCGGCTACCGGGAGCTGGGCCAATGGTGCCACTCCGCCGGCCGCCCCGCGATCAACGACACTCAGGAGCTGCACGGGGCGCTGGTGGAGTTCTACGTCACGACGCGCAATGACCCGACCGGGCAGTACGAACCGCAGAACGAGATCAAACGCTTCCGCAAACCCGGCACCGGCGTGCTTGGCCCCACCGTGGCCGCCACCATGCCGGTGGGTGCTGCACAGCCCCAGCAGGCATACACGCCGCCGGCAAACAACCCGTTTGCCGCGCAGGTGCCGCGTGGTGCGGTGGAGCAGGCCAGCGCGGTCGAGTTCGCCGAGCAGGGCGGGGATGCCGCCGGCGCGGTGGACGTGCTCGATGTGGTAGG
>NZ_CALJRY010000357.1 GCF_937976295.1 uncultured Rothia sp.
AGTTGCTGGGTCCTGCCCGCTACAGCGTGAAGGTCTCTGCGATTGGTGAGAGCGGACGTCAAGTGATTCTGGATTTGATCACGCTGGATGTTCAGCCGGGTCAGGTAGTGAATCTGGCGGAGATGACCGGTGTGCCTGGTGTGAAGGTCCCGGCGGCACCGGGTCCCGCTGCTCCTAGTGTGGAGAAAGAATGGGTGGCAGAAGACCTGGGCAATGGTCTTGCCCGAATTGTGGAGAAGGAGAAGAGCTAGCATGGCAGAAGACAAGGTCGTATTCGACCGTCTGGTAATCGCTGATGAGAATGGTCATCTGCAGGGCAAGCCTGCTGAGGGCGTCCAGCAGCAGATTGACCAGGCGCTCGCCCCGCTGGAGAAGATCCCTGCGGGTGGCGCGAATGGTGAGGTGCTGGCGCGTGCGAATGGTGACGGGACTCAGCTGGCGTGGCGTACTGTCCGTGATGGGGCCGATGGCGCTCCTGGTCGTGACGGCGTAAGCATTAAGCGCGTTGAGCCTTCCGCGTCAGGTAAGGGCGCGACCGTCGTTATGAGCGATGGGACGACTACCGATGTGCCGATGGAAATTAAGGCACAGTGGACCCCCGAGCAGCAGGCGCGTGCCCAGGGCTGGTGGCTCTCGTTCAACCCTAAGGACGCTGAAGCCACAAAGAAGGAGATGTACGGTGTCCCGCTCATCCATGCGGACGTCGCCAATCTGAACACGCCTATCCCGATTGTGCCGAAGTTCCCTGACGTCGTCCCTGAACGCCGCCTGATTACGATTCCCACCCCGAAGCAGCCGGGCGTGGTCTGGAAGATTGACGGGGTTGAGGCTGCGCCTGGTGACCATGTGATTCCTGGTGAGGACCGCCGAGAAATCATGCTTGAGGCGACTCCCGAACAGGGCTACGTGTTCAGCAGTTCCAGGTTGCAGTTCCCCGTGGTGTTCGGCTCGCTGCAGGGCCGGACCCTCGCGATCAGCGAGGACCCGTCGAAGCGCACGGCTGGTACCGTGATGGTGCCGGCACCGCCTGAGAATGAGCGCGCGGCATGGGGTGGTAAGAAGAACCTCGGTTTAACGCCGAACAACGGTTTTGGCGGCCGAGAGGATGTCGAAAGCGTCTTCGCGATGTACGGTACCGCGCTGGCTGAGCTTTCCGGCAAGCAGGTCCCCAGAACTTGGGTTGTCGCGGACGACCTGAAATTGAAGCCAGTCGGCCCCGGCAACGCCGAATCCGAGCTTCTCTTCACAGTCGGCACCCCGCCTTTTGTAATTATTAATTTTTCAACTGGATTAAACATAAATCCTGAATCTTTTGT
>NZ_CALJRY010000358.1 GCF_937976295.1 uncultured Rothia sp.
CGCTCGGCCACGGGACAGCCCCCACTAAGGCCGAATTGCAGGCTGCCCCGGAGCCTCCCATCGCGGCGGGTCTGCGCAGGTTCCTGACCGTTGTGCTGTGCGCCCTGGCCCTGGTGACCGGTCTGGGCGCAACCGCGGGCGCCTGGGTGAACTCAAAGCTCATGTCAGAGCGTGGTTTCTCGCAGATTTCCTCCAACCTGGCGGAGGATTCGCAGCTCGCCTCGCGCATCGCGGACGGTGCGGTCGAAGACCTCATGAACTCCGAAGCTATGACAACCTTCCTCGACGGCACCAAAGAAAGCGGCTTATACTCCATTCTTGTAAAGCCGACACAAGACGGCATACGTTCCCTGCTCAACCGTTCCGCGGCTGAGCTGTCAAAAACTGAAGAATATCGAAGCCTCTGGAAGGAAATCGCCGAGGAAACTCGCCGCTACAACCTTGAACACCAGGACGGTCCCGCCGTCATTGTGCTCACCCCCTTCTACCGTGCGCTGGATGCGAAGGTCGGCTCTATCGGCTCCTTCGACCCGGACCTGACGAAGCTCGGCCCTGAAACCCTCAACATTGACCGGGTGAAGGACGGCAACAGCCAGCAGAACCAGCAGGAATGGTACCTGCACGCCGGCATTAACCGTGCCGCCGCGCTGGGCAAGTCCACCGTGCCGCTGACCATCATCTCGGTGCTGAGCCTACTGCTGGCTACGTTGCTGGCACCCAGGCACCGCATCCTGGTGCCCGTGGTTACGGCTCTGCTCTACGCCCTGCTGGGATGGGGCGCCGCAGCCTGGTTAGGCGGCCAGAGCCCCGAATCCCTAGGAATTACCAGCCACAGCACCGCCGGAACGGCGCTGATTACCGGGGTATGGAATCAGCTCGCACCGTCACTGACCGGGCATCTGGAGGCGGCGGCAAGCTACGGGCTGGTCCTGGCAATCCTCGCCCTGCTGCTCGGTATCCTGATTCGCCTCACCGCCCTGGGTCGTAGCCCTGCGAGCGGTGCCACAGTCATCACACACTAAAAGTCCGAACAACGTAGGATAGTAACCATGTCCACTGAAACTATTGCCCTGGGCCTGCCGCCCGTACCCCGCGAGCGCCGCACCCGCGCCGAGGTTGAAGCCTCCGCACCCGTTACCGGTGAGAAGAAAGTCCTGCTCGCCACCCCGCGCGGTTACTGCGCAGGCGTTGACCGTGCCGTGATCGCTGTTGAGAAGGCGCTGGAGCACTACGGCGCGCCCGTCTACGTGCGTAAGCAGATTGTTCACAACCGCCACGTGGTGGAGACCCTGGAGAAGCAGGGCGCTATCTTCGTTGATGAAGTGGACGAAGTTCCCGAAGGTTCCGTGACCGTGTTCTCGGCGCACGGCGTGTCCCCGGCAGTGGTTTCCGCAGCTGGCGAGCGTTCCCTAAACACTATTGACGCGACCTGCCCGCTGGTGAACAAGGTGCACCGCGAGGCTGTACGTTTCGCCAAGCAGGACTACGACATCCTGCTCATCGGCCACACCGGCCACGAAGAGGTCGAGGGTACCGCCGGTGAAGCGCCCGACCACATCCAGATTGTGAACTCGCCCGACGAGGTGGATCAGGTGACCGTCCGCAACCCGGAGAAGGTCGTCTGGATTTCTCAGACCACCCTGTCCGTGGACGAAACCCTGGAAACCGTGGCGCGTCTGCGTGAGCGTTTCCCCTCCCTGCAGGATCCGCCCTCGGACGATATCTGCTACGCAACCTCCAACCGCCAGGGCGCCATCAAAGAGATTGCTCCGCGCGCAGACCTGGTGATCGTGGTTGGCTCGGCAAACTCCTCGAACTCTGTGCGCCTGAAGGAAGTGGCACTCGAATACGGTGCTAAGCGTGCCGAGCGTGTGGACTTTGCACACCAGGTGGACGAGGCCTGGTTCGAGGGCGTGGCGACCGTGGGTCTGACTTCGGGCGCGTCTGTGCCGGAGGTGCTGGTTCAGGAGGTGCTGGCACTGCTGGCTGAGTACGGCTACAGCACTATCGAAGAGGTGGAGACCGCTAAGGAAGACATTCTCTTCTCCCTGCCGAAGGAACTGCGTTCCGCCCTGAAGAATGACGAGAACGTGGGCCGCCAGCTCGGTGGCCGCGGCGCTAAGCCCACTCGCTAATACTTTTAGCTGATGACCCCGTGTCCTCTTCCCCGTGTGGGGAGAAGACGCGGGGTTTTTCGTGCCTGAGGATGCGTGGTTTAGGGCAGCGGTGCGCACCGGTTTCCCCCTGCGGCGCATGAGGACGAACGGGTTGGGATGCTTGTGCAGCTTCGCGCTCACGCTACGCGGGGGAGGAGGCTTGAGGATGCACGGTTAGGGGCGCATGCGCAGCTTTGCGCTCACGCTACGCGGGGGAGTGCCCCCTCTTCAGCGCCTGGGGGCGCTTCGAGGACGGAGCCCCCGCTACGCAAGTCCGTTGCGCCGTTTACGCTTGACCGGCTACACCGTAAGGTTTAGGTTCGCTAGTTCTAGTACATACAGAAAAGGCTCTCCGATATACCGGAGAGCCTTTTCTGTGCCTATATGCAGTTTGTTGCGACGGCTCGCGGAC
>NZ_CALJRY010000359.1 GCF_937976295.1 uncultured Rothia sp.
TTGTGGCGTCGAAGGCTCGCGATAATTCGCGTGTGCCGATGCAGTGGACCGCAGACCCGGCAACCGCCGGGTTCGGTTCCGCGTCGCCGTGGCTGGCGCCCGCCCCGGTGCGTGATGCGGCGACCGGTGCCGGCATTTCGGTGGAGGATGAGGAGCGTGACGGCGTGATTCTGCCCTACTACCGCTCTCTGATTGCTCTGCGTAAGCAGTACCCGGTCATCTCTGCGGGTTCGTACGCGCCCTACGCGCTGGATCACGAGCGGGTGTTTGCGTACCTGCGTGAACTGCCCGCCGATGGTAGCCGCCCGGTGCAGCGTCTGCTGGTGCTGACGAACTTCTACGGTGAGCCGACCGAGGTTGAGGTTCCGGCTGAGTTCGTTCGTTCAGGCCGCGTGCTGGTGTGTAATTACAAGAATTCTGCAGTGGATTCCATTGCGGTCGATTCCGCTGCGACGGATTCTGCTGAAACGGTGATGCTGAGCCTGCGCCCCTACGAGGCTCTGGCGCTGCTGATTGAGGGCTAAAAGCGGTTCCGCGCCTCTCCCCTAGCCTGTGGGGCGGGATGATATAAACTGACCTGGCAATATTCTATTTCTAGAATATTCCCAGGTCGGTTTTGTTTATACCATTCCTGCAGAGGAATTTATAAATCCTGCCAAGCGGACTCTTAGAAGCCCTGCTCGTTCAGCCAGGTAGCCGCCGCCTGCGCGGGCTCCTGCTTAGAGGTACCCGAAACACGGTCGTTGAGGGTACGCAAATCGGAGGTGGTCAACTTTGCCGAGACACGATTCAGAACCTCCACCGCCAAGTCGGGAACTCGCGACGTATTGATAATGGGCAGCACCTGCTGAGCCAGAATCATATTCTTCGGGTCCTCCAGCACCACCAGCTGATTCTGCTCAATCGCGGGCGTGGTCGAGTAGAGGTCAACCACCTGCACGGTGTCATCCAGCAGAGCCTTGACGGTCAGCGCGCCACCACCATCCGAGAGGGGCACGAACTCGGCGGGGACGCATCCGTATTTCTCTTTCAGGCCCGGGATACCGTAGGCGCGCTCGGCGAATTCCGGGGCGGCGCCGAGCTTCAAATTCGTACAGTGGGAGGCGAGGTCTTCAAGGCTTCGCAGACCGTACTTCTGGGCGGTCTGCGCGGTGACCACGAGCGAGTCCTTGTCCTCCGCCTCAGAGGCGTTGAGGGCGCGAATTTCAGCCCCGGAGGTGCCGGTCGAGAGCGTTCCGAGGGCGGCGGGTAGTGCCTGCAGAATCTGCTCGGCGGTTGAGGCGGTTGCCTGCGGGTCGAGGTAAAGCAGCAGGTTTCCGGAATAGTCCGGGATAACGTCCACCGCACCGGAGGCGAGTGCCCCCAGGTACGCCTCGCGGGCGCCGATGCTCAGCTGGGTGCGGGCGTTGAATCCCGCGCGTGCGAGGGCTCCAGCGTAGATTTCAGCGAGAATCTGGGACTCGGCGAAGGCCGCTGAGCCGACGATGATTCCTTCGTGTTCGCCGCTGAAGACTTTGTCGCCACTGAGCCCGCAGGCACTAAGAATGCCCGCCAAGCCGAGCGCTCCCGCGGCGGCTAGGGCGGTGCGGCGAGATACTGTACGACGAGATACAGCGCGGCGCGTGAAGGTTTGAGGCGTCTGATTCATCGGGTTCATGCCTTCTTCCGGTTGATGGTGAGCCCCGCAGGAGTGAGCGCACGCTGCACGAGGCCCATGAGCGCATCCACGGCGAAGGCGAGAAGCGCCACGAGCAGGGTTGCGACGAGCATACGCGGATAGTCGCGCACGGCGAGCCCGTCGAAGAGGTACCTGCCGAGGGTTCCGCCGCTCAGGTAGGCGACGATGGTCGCAGTCGCGATGACCTGCACGAGTGCGGAACGGAGCCCGCCGAGCATCATGTTGGCGGCGAGCGGGATTTCGAGGCGGGTCAGGATCTGCCATTCGGTCAGGCCTTGGGCGCGGGCCGCGTCCACGAGGTCTTCCGGCACGGCGGCGAGGCCTTCAAGAACTCCGGCGAGCAGGGGTGCCGCCGCAATAATAATGAGCACGATGAGGGCGGGCAGGGTTGAGACGCCCAGCCAGAGCGCCAGGATGGTGAGCAGACCGAGCGCGGGCAGTGCGCGGGTGGCGGCAACGGCGCTCATGAGCAGGTTGCTGCGGCGGTTCGTGCCGTCGGAGGGTCGGTGGTGTCCAGCCCAGAGGCCAAGGGGCACGACGATGAGTGCCGCGCAGGCGGTGGCGAGGGCGGTAACGCTCAGGTGTTCGAGCAGGCGCACGAGGATTCCGCCGTTTCCCTGCCAGTTGGCGCCGTCCATGAGGTAGGCGAAGGTTCGTTCTATGACGTTCACGGGTTATGCCTTCCTTTCGGGGCTGCGGCGGTGCTTAACCGTAGCCGCCTGCCAGGGTGTAAGCGCCCTCGTCAGAAGGATAAGGAGCAGGTCGAGAACCAGCGCCAGCAGCAGGCTAAGAATCACGCCAGCCAGGATCTCCGAGGGGATATTGCGCGCGAGCCCATCGGTGAAGAGCGTGCCGAGCGAGGGCACACCGATGAGGGCACCCACGGACACCATCGCAATATTTGCCACGGTTGCCACGCGGATTCCCGCCATGATGACGGGCACGGCGAGGGGCAGGTAGAGCTCCATCAGCGCCTGTCGGGGCGTGTATCCGAGGGCGCGGGCAGATTCGTGCACGCTATCGGGTACGGAGTCGAAGGCCTCCACACCGGAGCGCACCATGAGCGAGAAGGAGTAGATACTCAGGGCAACGAGCACGTTCAGCGGGGAAATAATAGAGGTTCCCAGAATGAGCGGCATCAGCACGAACAGCGCAATGGAGGGAATGGTGTACAGCAGCGAGGAGAGGTGCATGAGGGTTCGGGCACCGAGGCGACGCTCAGGTCGACGGTCGCGGCGACGGCTCGCGTAGTAGGCGACCGGCAACGCAACGAGGGCGCCAATCGCGACGGGCACGACGCCCTGGTAGAGGTGGCTGAGGGTCAGTTCGAGGATGCGCCGACTATTGGTGGCGACCCATTCCCAGTGCATATCGCTTGCAGCGAGGGGCTGCGCAGTGAGAGCTGGCACGGTGAGAAGTGGCGCCGCGAGCACAATATTTGTTAGAAGGCTCATTCGCTTTTCTCGCCTTCTGCCGTGCTACTCTGCGCTTCTTGCAAGGCGGCAAGTCGGCGTGCGCGCGCCTGGCGCACCGTCTGCTCATCCAGCAGACCGGCAACGGAGCGGCTTACGAAGGAGCGCACAAAATCATCGGCAGGGCTGTAGAGAATCTCTTCGGGAGTGCCGAACTGCGCGAGGCGGCCTCCCTCCGCGAAGACGGCGATTGTATCGCCGAGCAGAAGCGCCTCATCAATGTCGTGGGTAACGAACACGATTGTCTTGGCGAGTCGACCCTGCAGGCGCAGCAGCTCTTTCTGCAGGTCGGTACGCACTACCGGGTCCACCGCGGAGAACGGCTCATCCATCAGCAGGACGGGCGCATCCGCGGCGAGGGCACGCGCCACGCCAACGCGCTGCACCTGGCCACCCGAAAGCTGGGAGGGGTAGCGCTTCGCATACGAAGAATCCAGGCCGACCACTTCGAGCAGTTCGAGGGCACGGGCCTGCGCCTGTTTGCGGGAGGCACCGAGCAGGCGCGGCACGGTGGCAATATTCTGCGCAACGGTGCGGTGCGGCATGAGCCCACCCTGCTGCATCACGTAGCCAATGCCGCGGCGCAGCTCGTAGGGGTTCTTCTCGTGCACGTTCACGCCGTCAATGGTGATGGTGCCACTATTGGGCTCAACCATGCGGTTAATCATGCGTAGGCTAGTGGTTTTACCGCAGCCGGAGGGGCCGACGAACACGGTAATCTGACCGGCGGGAATGTGCAGGTTCAGGTTCTGTAGTACCGTGGTGGGTTCACCGGTTCGGCTCGGGTAGCTTTTGGTGATGTTATCAAAGCGAATTCCGCCTGTCTGAGCACCGCCGACAGCAGCATTTTTTGCCCAGGGAATTTGGGGTGAGCTCGGAATCTGAGGTGAGCTCTCCGGAAGCTGTGCATTGGGAGGCTGTGCATTGGGATTCTGAGCGGTCATGGGTGCGGGATGCTTTCTCGAGTGAGCGTGGCGTTGTTTCTGCATACAAAGTTGTCTCTGCATACAAAAAGGCGGCACCTTGGGGTTTTATTCCCAAGATGCCGCCTTGTCGACGGGTCGCACTATCTGCAACCCTCAAGTTTTTTAAAAACAAAACCCGCCCCACTGTAGAAGCCTGGAGGCGGATTTCGT
>NZ_CALJRY010000360.1 GCF_937976295.1 uncultured Rothia sp.
GTCCTTCTTCACCGAGTCACCGCTCGCAGGCTCAATAACGACGACCTTGGAATCCTTACGGCGGCCCAGACGGTTAACACGGCCGAAGCGCTGCGCCAAGGAAGAGGCAGGCGCCAGCTCGGTCACCAGGTCAGCGAAGTCAACGTCGATACCGACTTCGAGAGTCTGGGTGGCCACAACAACCTTCACGGACTCATCGCCTTCGGTAGTGAAGAGCTTACCGTGCTTCTTCTGCAGATTCTTCAGGTCGTACGGGCGCATGCGTCCTACGAGAAGCTGAACCTCTTCCTCTGCCAGATTCTTAGCGAGTGCTTCCTTGATAGAGATAGCCGTCCGCACGTGGTTGACGATACAGCCGATAGTGTGGGCTTCCTCGGAGCCTTCGCCCGCCTCACGGTGGGCAAGGAACTCCTTGATAGAGCCCACAGCAGCATCCACGACTGCACGGTTACCGGGCTTGCCATCCCACTTATCGATGGGGCGGAGCACCAGTTCCTTATGCGAGTAGACACGTTCGCGCAGCTTTTCATCATTCGGGCGGTCGAGGGCCTCAATGTTCACACCCAGGGTGGTCGATTCGCTGTCCTCAGTGGAGGGGGTAGCGGTCGTCTCAACCACCTGCAGGGTGGGAATACCCAGGTCAGCCTCGCGCTTCTGCAACTGCGCAATACGCTGAGCGGTACGCAGCAGCTGACGGTTCATGTGGGCCTCATCGAGCACCATGACGGTGTCCATGGTCAGCAGGGCGGTCTCACGCGGGCGGGCAGCCTTGGTGCTACCGTAGCCGCGGAAGAGCGCTCGCGAACCGTACATGTCGGGGGTTGCGGCGATGATTGCGCAGGCCGAAATATCGGTCACCGGCAGGGTACGATTCGACAGCTCACCACGAATGTGGCCAATTTCGAAGGGCGCGCTCCTCTCCTCGTCGTTGCGGGTCTGGAAGCTCTGGAGAGCTTCAGCGACCCTACGCAGAATATCGGGCTCGCCGGATTCATCAGTGAGCGCCTTCCCCATGAGGTCGAGAATCTTCTCGCGGGCGCGGTCTACCTGACTGTCGACCAGCGCGCGGCGTCCCACGGTCACGCAGAGGCGACGGGGAACGCGCGGCGCGGCGCCAACCGCTGCGAGCGCATTCGCGAAGAGGTGGATATCAACCACGGAGGACTTACCGGAGCCAGTCGGTGCGTTAATGCGTTCCGGCCATACGCCGTGCTCGCAAATGTGGTCGAGTACCTCTTCCTGCCAGCTGAAAGGTGAGTGCCCTCCATTGAGTGCGGCAAAGAATGCACCGAACTCTTCACGCATGATGGAGGGCAGCGTGGTAGCGGGGCTAGTCATGCTTTTCCTCCTTCTTGTGGCGGTCGTATTCTTCGGTGGGCACGTCGAACGGAACCAACAGACCGCCGCCCATGTGGCGGGACTGGCCGATGGCTACGAGGGTCGTGTCCGTTGCCAGGTTGCCGAGGTCTACGACGCCGCGCCACGGCTCTGCGGGCAGAGTGCGGGGCAGCTTGTAGGCGTAGGCGGCGGGGTTCTGGGTGACACGGTGGGCTTCCAGGACCTTGGCTTCAGCCTTTTTAGCGACCTGGTTCCTCAAGCTGCGAATTCGTTCGCGTGAGGTTTCGGCTTCGGGCGCTTCGAAGCTGTCACGCCACACGTAAGCCATGGAAAGCAGAGCGGCATCAGCGAAGGTCCAGGCCTTCGTCTCAGCCTTCTTCGGGCGGTTGAAAACACGTGATTCGGGAACGGCTGCGCTGAGGGTACGCCACAGACGCTTGTACCCGGTCTTGGGTGCATCCCAGAAACCCTGCGCGGGCAGGCGCTTCTGGCGAAGCTTCACGGTTAGCCGGGGGAAGTCCTGAGCGTAGAGAGTTTCTACGCTCCTGAGTGCGATACCGAGTTCTACTGCCTCATCGGTCGGGGCGTTTGCCGGGACCAAGACGAGCAGGACTCCCTGAGACTTCACCTCCCGACGCAGATAGTCGGGCAGGTAGCGGGCAGGCAGGTACTGCAGCGCCAGGCTGTTGGCCGGTTTGTGACCCTTGGGGTACCTGCCGGTGATGAGGCTGGGCGCACCGAATCCTGCGGCAGCTACGAGAGCCTTGTGCAGCAGGGAGCATGCCTTGACGTACTGTTCGGACTTCAGCTCTTCACCGTCTACTTCGAGGAGCCACAAGTATTCCCAGGGGCTGGTGGAGGTTTCAGCCTCGACAGGCTGGTACTTGATGGATCCGAGGCCTGCGATAGGTACCGGGGAGGGGCGCATCGTGTCGCTCGCTGCGGTCTTGTCGCCTGCCTTGGTAGGAACCTTGACGGGGTACGCTTCTGCGTGAGCACGCATGAGCGCGTCAACTCGACCGGGTACGGGTACACGGACGGGCATGCCGCCTGCTTCGAAGGGGCCCGACTTAGTGTCGATGGTGTGGGTGGGTTCCACGTCTCCGGTGTAGAGGGCGGTGAAGCTGCTGGCTTCTCCGAGGGAGGGTACTTCTCCGCAGAGCTGGGTGATGGTTTCCGCGATGTCAGCGGGCACCTTATCGTACTGCCAGCCGATGGTGTCGGATACTGCCCAGCCGTCGGATACGGCGCGACGTTCGGTCTGCCGCCCGTCCTTCTCAGAATATGCCACTTCGCGGTACATGAATCGGCTCATCTTATTGGGTGAGCGATACACGGGGCACATGTCGGGAAGCTGCAGCCCAATCGGAGGATTCTCCTCAAGCCATCGGAGAGCCTTGAGAGATTCTTCCGAGGGGGCAAGCTGCCCGTTTTCAATAATTGCGTGAGGTCCCTGCGCGGCCGCGCTGAGGAGCGCGGCCTGCAAGCGGGCAGGGTCGGGGAAGGCGTCGGGGCTTCCGTCTGCCTTGTGGCCCTGGTATACGCCGAGCGGGAACCTCGCGAGAATTCCGAGGTTCGTCATATTATTCAGCGTCCTCCGCAGTGGCGTTCTTAATGATGATGGGGTTGCCGTCGACCTTGAAAGTCTGGCCGTTCCAGTCAGCCACGCCAGCCTTCTTGGCGTTCTCGATAGCTTCGAGGAGAAGCTTGTCGGCCTGCTTAACGGTCAGGGGTGCGAAGGTCTTCTTCTCACCGAAACGCTGGTCGAGGGTGACAACGGGTGCGGCAGATTCGAGCAGGTCGCAGTTAGCACGGATGTAGAGTTCGCGTTCCGCACGGGCGATAGCATTGAGGCCAAGTGCGGCAAGAAGTGCACGCGCGGCAACATTCTTGGTCTCGTCCTGACCGAAGCGCAACTGACGCAGGGTGGCGAGGCTCAGAACCCAGGAACGGATGATACGGCGGCAAGCTACAGCACCGGTTTCTTCGAGCGAGGGCGGGATGCTACCCAGACCGAGATGGGATGCGGAGATACGGTCGTCAGCCTTGGCGGTCTTTACTTCCTTGCGGCGTGCGGCAACGTTCTTGGCGCTCAGTTCAGCTTCCTGATCATCGACGAGAGAGCTAAGTTCCTTAGCGTCAAGCTTTACGCTGGCGGCTACGGCGTCGACGCGGGCGCCGCCACGGCGTGCCTGGCGGTGTTCAGCGCCAGGTTCCTGGTCTGCGAGGACGCCGATGATTTCACCGACGAGGGCGCTGCGCAGGCGGACCTGGTTGCTCTTGCGGGTGGAGTCCCATGCACCGAAGAGGAGTGCTGCGGGGGCGGTGTTGAGCAGTGCGCTCATGTCTGCGGGGATGCAGTTGCGCAGTGCGCGGTACTGGTCGTTTTCGGTGATGGGCTTACCGTCGACGCGACCGGCACGGAAGTGACCGTCGAAGATGCGGTGGGAGAGCTCCATGTCGGTGTATTCGACGGGGCCGTTTTCGGTCTTGTAGGTGACGACGGCGCGGGGAATCTTGACGGCTGCTTCGTCGCCGTACTGGCGGCCCTGTTCGATGGCGGCTTCTGCGCGGTTGAGTTCGGACTGCTTGCTGTCGATGAGGACGACCTTCTGAGCATTATCGCCAATGTAGCGATTCTCGTAGGCGAAGACGGACTTGGAGCCGTCGACGAACTTGGCGGGTGCCACGGATGCGTGGGGGCCTGCGGCGGGCTCGAGTTCGGTGATGGAGGTGATGACGGAGCCACCGCCGAGTTCGACGTTCTTGATGAGGTCGGCGAGGGTGATGGTGGTCTGGGACTCGTTCTGGGACATGGTTGTCTCCTTAGGTTAGTGTGTGCACATCTCGCGTCGATGCGTGGGTTGTGCACGATTTTTCTTGTGTAGCTTTAAGCTACCTGTCTTTTCCGAATGATGCGCGCGTTTTCGTCACGGTACTGATTCGGTATGCCTTTCCCCTTCTCCCCTGTGCTGTCACGACCCGTGTTTTGGGGGTGACAGCACAGGGTATAGAAGGTATGGCATAGCCACACAAGCGGTCAGCATCGGGTCGGGATTAGGAATCCAATCCGTAGCCCCGGTATACTGAATCGGTCATGTTTTGTTGGCGCAAAACGTGACCACCGCTTAATGCGGTAAATACTTATATAAACAAAAGCCGCCCGTTGCGCCTCGCGTAGCGGGCGGCTTTTGTTTATGCCATAAGCGGGGTCATTATCCTTCACCTCCAAGGTCGGGGTTAGAGTCGCTTCAGCGAGTCGCTGAAGTAACCTCCAAACCAGTTGATGTCTCAACCTTAGCATTAAGTTCCAAGATGTTCAATTACAGATAACCCCGCACCCCAAAGCATTGACATTACATATATACACTTACAGCCTCCCCTCACCGTTAAACAGATAGGAGAGGAGAGGAGAGGCTGAGCACAGAAAGCCTCTGGGCTCACATTTTCGTAACCCAGAAGAATTTTCTAATGATTTGCCCCAAAGACTTGACACTACATACCTCAATGAAAGCTCGCACCATAACAGATACAAGGAGCAGGTAAGAAGGTATATCTCAGGGATTCATTAGACTTCTCCATTATCCCTACAGAACCTCTGCTGCGCAATCAACTCAGTTTTCTATACATGACTTCACCATAGCGTTGTTGCAGATTACGCGCATCCGATTTGGTCATTTCAGACCCATATCGCTGCCACGAGAAATCCGCAGTAGGTGCCGCATCTAGCCTGTCTTCGTGTTTTAAGGAGAATAGCCCCGTTCTAGAAACCAGGGTGGTTTCCAGAACGGGGCTACGCAACCCGCGTAAGCCTTCCCGGCTCATGCTCAGAATCGCAATGAAAATCCCCGCCCAAAGGTAGAGAAATACGATACCGTCTCGTTCCATGCCGTTATCAGGGTCGGTGCCTCAATGAAAGTCCCCACCCGAAGGTGGGGAAATTCGGTCAATGGCGACAAAATGACTGGACCGATAAAGGCCTCAATGAAAGTCCCCACCCGAAGGTGGGGAAATTCGTAGCGTTTATCGCCCGCGAATCCAAGCCGCAAAGCCTCAATGAAAGTCCCCACCCGAAGGTGGGGAAATTCGTTAATGAGCCTTTCCTGGTCGCTAGGTGACATGTAGCCTCAATGAAAGTCCCCACCCGAAGGTGGGGAAATCCGCACCCGCTCAAGCTCTGCATTAGTCCATCGTCGCCTCAATGAAAGTCCCCACCCGAAGGTGGGGAAATATGCACCTGAGTCATTTGATGCATGAGGTGTGACAAGCCTCAATGAAAGTCCCCACCCGAAGGTGGGGAAATTGATGGGCGCATGCTCTACCAGTACGGCGTTGAATGCCTCAATGAAAGTCCCCACCCGAAGGTGGGGAAATGGCGGCTAGAAGCCCGGAACCCTATATTTTTAGGTGCCTCAATGAAAGTCCCCACCCGAAGGTGGGGAAATTCCAGGCCGAAGTTTTTTCCCGCATCATGTCAAAGCCTCAATGAAAGTCCCCACCCGAAGGTGGGGAAATACCCAACCACCCCCGCATCACCACCCCCGCCCCCGCCTCAATGAAAGTCCCCACCCGAAGGTGGGGAAATTTGAGCGGGAGTGTAGGGGCGGCTGATTGG
>NZ_CALJRY010000361.1 GCF_937976295.1 uncultured Rothia sp.
TATGAGAAGCTGCATGACCCGCACGGTATTACTGAGTGGCAGTGGGTTCCGGTGGCTGTTCTGGTGGGTGCGATTCTGCTGGAGGGTAACTCGTTCCGTGTGGCGGTGAAGGAGTCGCGTGGGCTGAAGGGCAAGCAGAGCTGGAGTCGTTTCTTGCGTACTTCGAAGAACCCGGAGCTTCCGGTGCTTCTACTGGAGGATGGGGGCGCGCTGCTGGGCCTGATTTTTGCGCTCATTGGTGTGGGTATGACCCTGTTGACCGGTAATGGTCTGTGGGATGCGTTCGGCACTTTGGCTATTGGTGTGCTGCTGGTCTTTATTGCTGTGTTCCTTGCGGTGGAGATGAAGTCGCTGATTTTGGGTGAGTCTGCTTCACCGGAGGATTTGGCGAAGATTCGTGCGGCGATTGAGGATGGCGATAGCGAGCGCATTATCCACATTAAGACCGTGCACCTGGGTCCTGAGGAGATTCTGGTGGCGGCGAAGATTCGTATTTATGATGCTGACACTGGTCGCGCGGTAGCTGATGAGATTGATGCGGCTGAGGTACGTATTCGCGAGGCTGTTCCTGCGGCACGCATCATTTATTTGGAGCCGGATATTTTCCGGGCTTAGTCCTAGGAGATTTTTGGTATGACCGTTGAGACGATTGTTTATGGTTTGCTGAAGATTTTCGTTGGCCTGATCATTCTTTTGGTGTACCTGCGTCTGACTCACCGTTCTCAGGCGGGGCACCAGACCCCGATTGATACCATCGGTAACTTTGTCATCGGTGGTGTGTTCGGTGGCGTGTTGTACAGCACGCAGATTAGCCTGTTCTACTTTGTCATCTACATGGTGTTTACGCTGTGCATGATTCAGCTGCTGAACGTGGCGACCACGAAGATTCGTTTTCTGCATATGGCGGTGCGTGAGCAGCGCGTGCCGGTCATTACGGATGGTGATATCGATATTAAGAGCTTCCAGCAGGCAGATGTGGTTCTTGATCCGATGCGCCTGATTGCTGACCTTCGTGCGCAGGGTATTTACGACCTGGAAGACATTGAGTTCGCTCAGATTGAGCCGA
>NZ_CALJRY010000362.1 GCF_937976295.1 uncultured Rothia sp.
CGCACGACGCCTCCGACTACGCCGGTTTGGCGGCGCTCGGCGAGCAGCAGCAGACGCTTCAGGATGAGATTGACGAGCTAGAAATGCGCTGGCTCGAGCTCTCCGAACTGCTGGGCTAACACCAGCTTCATGTGCCATATGTAACAGCGGATTTCTCATCTGCTTCCGCGGGATACCGCCTCGTTCCGGGGCGGCATCCCGTTACTATAGGTATTAGCTTTTAACACTTTTAGGGAGCAATTTTTCCCGCCCGCCCTTATGAAGGTATCTATGCTCAACACTCTCAAACAGCTCAAGCATCAGCATTTCCTGAAGCAGAAGACTAAGCGCCGCGCGGCACGCATCGAAAAGTTCCGCGCCTCCGGCGTCACCATTGGTGACGGCACCTACGTGCACCCCAGCTCCGAAATTCTTCCCGGTGCCCAGATTGGCTCCGGTTGCTGGGTCAACCGCGATATCTTTATCGATCGTGCCGCACAGGTCGGCGACCGCGTCTACCTGGGTCCGCGCGTCACCCTGTGCACCGCAAGCCACGAGATGGGTCCTTCCCGTCAGCGTGCCGGCGAAAATATTGAGGCCCCCATCGTGATTGGTGACGGTGCCTGGCTTGGACAGAATGTATCCGTCATTGCCGGCGTGACCATTGGTGCCGGATGCATGATTGCAGCGGGTGCTGTCGTTGTATCTGATTGCGAGCCGAATGGCCTGTACGCTGGTGTCCCCGCCCGCCGTATCAAGGACCTCGGTGAATAACATGAGCGAAAAGTACGAGTACGAGGCATCCGTCGTCATCCCCGCATACAACGCAGCCCCCTTCATCACAACGCAGCTGGAAGCTCTAGCTAAGCAAACCACCACCCGCTCTTTTGAGGTAATCGTCAGCGATAACGGCAGTACCGATAACACCATCGCTCTGGTTGAGGCTTTCAACGCCCCTTACCCCCTCCGCTGGGTGGATTCCAGCAATATTAAAGGCCCCGCCAACGCCCGTAATGTCGGCGCACGTGAGGCACGCGGCAAGATTCTCGTCTACTGCGACTCCGACGACTACGTAGAAACCGGGTGGCTGGACGGCCACTTGGCGGTCCAGGATGAGCACGGCCCCGCACTCGTTTCGGGCGCTAACTTGCACAATAACAATCCTGTTGAGGTGCTCAACGCCTACGGTGTTCCCCTCGACTCCGATGAGAAGGTCCTAGCGAATCCTTCTCTGGTTGAGACCGAAGAAGAAATCCCACCTTTCGCCGGTTTCCTGCCCTCAATTACCGGTTGTAATTTCTCCGTCCCGCGCGATGTGTACCTGCGCAACGGCGGCATGGACTGTAGCTACATCGCGGGGTCCGAAGAAACCGATTTTTCCTGGCGTGTCAGCCAGAGCGGCATCCCCTTCTACAAGACCTACGCCTCACTGGTGCACTACCGTCTTCGTTCCACTCCGAAGAAGATTTTCCGTCAGCAGCGCAACTACCAGCACTACCGTATGCTCCTGTGGATGCGCTTCAAAGACCAGGGCATGACTGGCCCCAGCATTAAGTACTCCGTCATCGCTCTGGCGAAGTCCCTACCGCTGTTGCTTTCCCCAGCCACTCGTCTGGTGGGTGCACGAGAAGCAGGCGCGAACCTGGGTGCGCTTGAGGGCATGTTCCAGTACCGCTTCCGTGCTGTTCCCGAGCGTCAGCTGATGGATAGCTAATAAAATATCGTCGATATAAAGAATGCCGGTTCTAGAGTGAATCCTAGAACCGGCATCCTTTTTCTCTTACTCTGCGCTATAAAACTATCGCTTAATTGAGGCGAAAACCTCTTCCCAACGGCGAACAATATGCTCCGGGGTGTACTCCTGAGCCTTCTGGAAGCAACGCGCAGACTTCTCCTTACGTTGCGCATCATCGCCCATCGCAACACGCAACTGTTCGGTCAGCGCTTCTATGCTACGCTCCTGAGCCAAGTAACCCACCTGGGGAAGCACATCACGCAAAACCCAGCACGAAGGGTAGGACACCATGGGAGTACCCACACGCATCGCTTCCTGCAGGGACATCGGTGCGCCCTCAAAGTCAGACGCACCAATGGTCAACGATGCTTCAGCATACGCCTCAAGTACCTGCTCAGAGTTCAGGGGACCGCCCACCACAATGCGCTCAGCTAGGGCAGAATCCAGAGAAGCAATGCGCTCCTTCATCTGATGCTCAATCGCTTCATCGCCGCTACCGTTAAGCTTCAAAGTCCAGTCCGGGAAATCCGCTGCACACGCAATAAAGCTCTCCAGAATGCGCATCAGGCCTTTCTCCTCGGAGTAGCGGCCGATAAATTGCACCACCGGTTTCTTCTGCTCAGCCAACGCCAGAACCTTCTGTTCAACAGCAGGGTCCAACGATGCGTTCAGGTTCGATACGGCATCCACCGGACGGTTCAGCCACTGGGCAAAAAGTTGCGCGTCACCTTCAGAAAGTGCAATGAAAGAATCAAAGGTATCGGAAATCTGACGCAGCTCTTTCTCTGCGTCCAGGCGGTACGAGCTGTCATAGCTACTATGGAACTCGTACAGATAGCCAATCCCCTGCTTCTGAGCAGAACGCGCATAGTCCACCAGGTACGTGGCGATACCGGTCATCGTCGTCAAGATAACAGTCTCCTCGCCCAAAGACTGTAGGTAACGCCGGGTACGTGCCGCGTTATAGCGGTCCCATAGAACAGTAAAAGCCTTCTTAGCCGTCAACACGGCATTCAGCGGTCCAGGATTGTTGTACACCAGCTTATTGTGAGTGGTCTTCGAGACAAGCGAGCCAGATCGAATAACAAAATCAGGAGTTACCGTGTCAGGGTTATCTCCCATATTGTCGTAGAGAGCCAGATAGCTAACGTTGTATCCGGCTTCTTCAAAAGCTTTGCCCAGATTCCTGTTAACGGTCTTAATGCCGCCCAGAAGGCTAAAACGGTCCTGGGCGATAACAATATTTTTAACCTTCATCGTATTCTCCCTTTCAATCAGAGAATGGTAGAAGTCAGCGAGTGATAAGTCGTTATCTAGTGTGACAGATAGAAAAGCTATGCACTAGTCACTTCGGTAGCTATGGCGTGGTGGCCAGCGGCACGAAGAGAAGTAGCGAGTGCCTCCGCCCGAGCCTGCGAAGAGGCCAGCAGAAGCACCGTCGGACCGGAACCGGAGACCAGGGAGGCGTACACACCCTCGCTATCGCGCAGGTTTAGGGTCTGTTCCAGCTGCGGGGCGCACGAAAGCG
>NZ_CALJRY010000363.1 GCF_937976295.1 uncultured Rothia sp.
CCTTCGACTCCAAAAGAGTGGCAATCGACAGAATCTCCGCCGGAATCTCAGACAGAGTCATACTCAGACGCTCACCCGACATGCCCTGCTCCGGCACAAAAGTCTGCTCCACCGCGGCCGGGTCAACCAGCTGACCCTTACGCTTGCCAAAAGCAATACCGCGACCAATCATCACGGACTCCTTGCCGTAATGATCCACCGTGAGGACAACATTATTGTTATAAATACGGCTAATGCGCATGCGTCGTCCTCCTTCACGGGTGTTGGGTCGCCGGAACAGAAACGGCAAATTCAAAAGATACGCAAGGTGATTGAGCGTTACCTAAGCTAGTACAAATTCTACAGAAAGTTTGAAGTCGGCATGAAGGGTTAATGTGTAAATGCTGGGTAAAGCTGTGCCCCAGCTGTGATGCGAGCAAACATTCCATAAGTTTGCGGCTGAAAACCGGGAACCGCCGCACCCCGCGACCCTAAATCGCGATACTCTTAATCACATGAGCAGTAAAGCAACCGAAATCGCAAAGAACCTTCCCGCCCTCGAACACCCGGACGGCAGCCCCATCCGCGCCCTCGTCGTTGACGATGAGGAGATGCTCAAGGAACTCGTCAGCATGGGTCTGAAAATGATCGGCTGGGAGGTGCAATCCGCAGGTGACGGCCCCTCCGCGCTCGCGATTGCCCGCGATTGGCGACCCGATGTGCTCGTGCTGGACATTATGATGCCTGGCTTCGACGGTCTGGAACTGCTCACCCGTATCCGTAAGTTCTACCCCGAAGTTCCCTGCCTCTTCCTGACTGCTAAGGACTCGGTCGATAACCGCATCGAGGGTCTTGCCGCCGGTGCGGACGACTATGTGACCAAGCCCTTCTCCATGGAAGAAGTAATGATCCGTCTGCACCGCCTGGTGCAGCGCTCCGGCGTTGCCGCCATTGACGACGCCGAGCTGGTCGTCGGCGATCTGGTGCTGAATCAGGACACCCGCGAGGTGACCCGCGGTGGTGAGCAGATTAACCTCACCGCAACCCAGTTCGACCTGCTGCGCTACCTCATGGAGAACGCGAAGCGCGTGGTCTCTAAGAGCCAGATTCTCGATAATGTCTGGAACTACGACTTTGGTGGTCAGGCAAATATTGTGGAGCTGTACATCTCGTACCTGCGTAAGAAGATTGACGTGGGCCGCGAGCCGATGATTCACACCGTGCGTGGTGCCGGCTACGTGCTGCGCCCCGCCGTATAGTTTTATTCTCTGCTCTTCATGTGGCGCGGTATAACACCCGGTTATACCGCGCCACATCAGTTATATTCCATATTTTGAATATGGAAAGAAAGGATGCTTGTGGGCTCCTACTCACCCGGTGAACCCGCCTCCCCGGATAACGAAGCAACCCGCCACCTGCGCTCGGGTGCCCCCACACGAGACGGCGCCGCACCCTCCCGCAAGAACCTCTTCGTGCGCCTACGCGCCGCCTGGAAGAGCATGCGGAACCCCGAAGCATCCCCCGAAGAACTCGGGTACGTACCCCACCTCCGCTCGCGCCTCATCGCCATCCTCGTGGCAGCCCTCGGCATTGCCTGCCTCATTATTGGCCTGTCCACCTACTTGACCCTGCAGAACTCCCTCTACCAGCAGGCGCAAAGCGACCTCAAAGAAACCAGTCATCGTGTGGTGCAGCCTTCCTCTCGGACCGGCAATATAGAAGAAGTAGACTGCGGCGACCTGCAGAAGAGCAGTTCCCTCTTTGCACCCGGTCAGGCGTCCGGAACCATCATTACCTGTGTGGAATCCGAAGGTGCCGTAGAAGTTGCCAGCAAGCTCGCTAGCGACGGTACGGTGCAGACCCTCTCCGCTAATGATCAGATGACCCTCGGAACCATGGCGCTCAATGCCACTAAAGAAGAAGTCCGAGAGGTCAAGCTGGAATCCGGTCTGTACCTCGTGAAAATCACCCCGAAGGCTAATAGCAGTGCCGATGCCCAGGTAGTTGGCATTCCCCTTGCCAATGTGCAGCAGACCCTCACCATCTTCGTGATTGTGGTGTCCCTCGGCTCCATTGCCGTGATGGTCGGTGCCGGCGTGGCGGGTTCCTACATTATTCGCGGCACTATGAAGCCCCTGGAGCGAGTCTCTGCGGTAGCAACCGATGTGGCACACCTGGACCTGGAAGAGCACACTATCTCCTCGGCGGTGCGAGTGGAGCCACGCGATTCCGACCCGCGCACCGAGGTGGGTGCCGTGGGCTACGCCCTCAACCAGCTGTTGGATAACGTGAACTCCGCCCTCGAAGTGCGCGAGCGCACCGAACAGCAGATTCGCGCCTTCATTGCGGACGCCTCCCACGAGCTGCGCACGCCCCTTGCCGCCATTAAGGGTTACTCTGACATGCTCCGCTGGACCGAGCCGCTCAGTGAATCCGGTCAGTCCTCCCTGGCGCGTA
>NZ_CALJRY010000364.1 GCF_937976295.1 uncultured Rothia sp.
ATCCGGAGCAGGCGCTGGTGGTTGATTTCCGTGATTTTTCGATTGAGCCGGTTGCAGTGGATATTGCCCAGCATGGCCTGAGTTTTTTGGTGATTGATACGAACACTCCGCATGAACTGACGGATGGCGGTTTTGCGGCTCGTCGTGCGGCGTCTGAGGCGTGCACTGACGCTTTGGGCCTGCGTTTTTTGCGTGATGCGTTGCCGGAGGACTTGTCCTGCGCGGGTATGGATGCGCGCGCGGCGAAGGCGTGGCGTGCTGATTTGGTGGATTCTTCGGTGAATCGTGCTCTGGACGCCCTGGAGGATGCGGGTCGTCCGTGTTCGTTCCCGCGCGGTTGGGTGCGTCATGCATTCCACGATATGACTCTGGTGGGTCGTGCGAGCTATCTGCTGCAGCATGCTGACGAGCTTGGTTTCGCGGCTTTTGAGGAAGCGGGCCGTATTTTCACGGAGTCGTTTGTGTCGATGCGTGATGAGTTGCGTGTTTCTCGCCCGGAGATTGATGATGCGGTGCAGGTGTGCCTGGATCAGGGCGCGCTGGGTGCCCGTATTGTGGGTGGTGGTTTTGGTGGCGCGGTGATGGCGCTGATTCCGACCTCTCGTCTGGAGGCTGCCGCGGATGCGGTGGCGACTGCGTATGCCGTGCGCGGCTATGCGGCGCCTCGTTTTTTGCCGATGGTTGCTGGTTTTGCAGCGTCTCATGATTGGGCTGCGGGTGCTGATCCTACGGATATTCCGGTGTTTTAGGGTTGGGCACTGAGGTCTGCCATAACTCACCCATAACATCGTCGGGGCCATGCTGGAAATCGTCGGGGTGTCATACGGGCGGTTTTTCGGGGTTTGAACGATATTCGTAGCTGGAAGTTTCCTGCGAGTTTCTGCAAATTTCCTCCACCGATCCCCCGTAATAACGCGCTGATAAGCCACAATTTTTTGGTCATTGATCAAAAGTGACGCCACGTTTTCTGAGGGTGGTTTTTCTTGCCCTCGCGGGTATGTACACTTATCGAC
>NZ_CALJRY010000365.1 GCF_937976295.1 uncultured Rothia sp.
TTGCGCAGCGTCGCGCCCGCCACGAAGTGCACCCCGTGGAGGACTTCCTCTTCACCTACTACACGCTCAAGCCCGGCCAGTTCAAGCGCTGGCACCCCGGCGCCGGCATCATCCTGCTGGATGCGCCCGAACGCGCCTCCTGGCGTTTTTACCGGCCCGCAACCGAGCAGGAACTCCTTGAGGCTGGTTGCACTCCTGAGGTGGCGCGCGCCCAGGCGGATGCCGCCTCCGCCGTCACCGTGGACGTCACCGATTTTGTGGAGCGCCGCGCTACCGCCCTCGCCTTTACCCACGAGATTCTGCGCAACACCGCCGCGAAGAAGGGGCAGTTCGGCTGCTTCGGCATGCACGAGTGGGCAATGGCGTACAAGTCGGTGGAGAACAATATCCGCCACGACTACCTGCAGCTGCGCCTGGGTGCGGAGGGTACGGACCGTGTGGTGGAGGAGCACCGCATCCGCTGCTCGCATTTTGATGCGTTCCGTTTCTTCATGCCGCAGGCGGCACCGATGAACGAGCTGCAGCCGACCCGCGAGACGCAGCGCGTCCTGGAGCAGCCGGCGTGCCTGCACGCGAATATGGACGTGTACAAGTGGGCGTATAAGCTGTTGCCGCTGGTTGATTCGACCCTGGTCATGGATTGTTTTGACCTGGCGTGGGATGCGCGCGAACTGGATATGCGCGCGGCCCCCTACGATATTCGCGACTGGGGGTATGAGCCAATCCCGGTGGAGACTGCCGAGGGTAAGGCTGAGTACGTGCGGATTCAGCGTGAGCTGTCGGAGCGTTCGATTGGCCTGCGTGAGCGCCTGCTGGAGGTGTGTGAGCGCTATCTTCCACCCCTCGAGGCGTAAAAGACGTGATTCGAGCCTCTTAGGGTATCCACCAACCGAACACATACCCCCGTTACGGTCGTTAGTACGGTAAGATGAGATACGGCTCATACAGAACCCACGCACCCAAGGAGTGCCCACACATGGCCCGTATTGTTGTTGATGTTATGCTCAAGCCCGAAATTCTTGACCCGCAGGGTAAGGCTATTTCTCACGAGCTGCCCCGTATCGGCGTTGATTCTTTCGTTGATGTTCGCCAGGGTAAGCGCTTCGAGCTGACCGTCGAGGGTGAGGCAACCGAGGAGCACCTCGCAGCTGCCCGCAAGGCTGCTGAAGAGCTGCTGTCGAACCCCGTCATCGAAGACGTTGTGAACGTTTCGGTTCTGGAGGACTAATACCTATGGCAGAGTCCCTCGCACCTACTGAAGTCCCTCTGGTTGGCGACTTTTCTACTTACTCCCCGAACCCCGCTTTCGCTGATGCACGCGTTGGCGTGGTGACTTTCCCCGGCACTCTGGATGACCGTGACGCTGCGCGTGCTGTCCGTCTGGCTGGCGGTACCGTCGTTGAGCTGTGGCACGACGACGCTGATTTGAAGAACGTTGATGCCGTCATTATTCCTGGCGGTTTCTCCTACGGTGACTACCTGCGTGCTGGCGCTATTGCTGCGAAGGCTCCCGTGATGCGTTCGGTGATTGATGCCGCTAACGCTGCTGGCACCTCCGGTTCTGCTCCCCTGCCTGTTCTGGGTATTTGCAATGGTTTCCAGATTCTGACTGAGTCTCACCTGCTGCCCGGTTCGATGATTAAGAACGATCACCGCAAGTTCATTTGCCGTGATCAGGTTCTGCGCATTGAGAATAACTCCACCTCCTGGACGAGCAACTACGCTGCTGGCCAGGAGATTGTTGTTCCTCTGAAGAACCAGGACGGTCAGTATGTTGCTGACCAGAAGACTCTGGGAGCGCTGGAGGCTGAGGGTCGCGTGGTGTTCCGCTACGTTGGTTTCAACCCGAACGGTTCCCGTAACGACATTGCTGGTATCAGCAATGAGCGCGGTAACGTGGTCGGTCTGATGCCCCACCCGGAGCACGCTGTGGAGCCTGGCTTCGGTCCTTCCTCTTCCGGTTTTGGTGAGGTTTCTCTGCGCGGTGGCGCCGATGGTCTCGGCGTGTTCACCTCCGTTCTTGCCAACCTGATTAACGCCCGCTAACGCACGACAAGGATTCTAAGAAGTTATGAGCGAAAAGCAGTTTAACCTCGACACCGTCGAGCACGCGGCGGCAACCCCGGACACCGAACTCCCCTGGGCTGAGCTAGGCCTGAAGGAGAACGAGTTCGAGGATATTAAGGAGATTCTTGGTCGCCGTCCTACCGCGGCTGAGCTGGCAATGTACTCGGTCATGTGGTCCGAGCACTGCTCCTACAAGTCTTCTAAGGTTCATCTGAAGCAGTTCGGTGCGAAGGTCACCGATGAGATGAAGAAGGACCTGATGGTCGGTATCGGTGAGAACGCCGGTGTGACCGATATTGGTGACGGCTGGGCTGTTACCTTCAAGATTGAGTCCCACAACCACCCCTCGTACGTGGAGCCCTACCAGGGTGCTGCGACCGGTGTGGGCGGTATTGTGCGTGACATTATTTCGATGGGTGCACGCCCGATTGCTGTGATGGATCCGCTGCGTTTCGGCGCGATTGATCACCCGGACACCGCCCGCGTTATTGGCGGCGTGGTTGCCGGTATTGGCGGTTACGGTAACTCCCTGGGCCTGCCGAACATCGGCGGCGAGGTCGAGTTCGACTCCTGCTACCAGGCAAACCCGCTGGTCAACGCACTGGCTGTGGGCATTATGCGCCACGAGGACATCCGCCTGGCGAACGCATCGGGCGTGGGCAACAAGGTTGTTCTGTTCGGTGCACGCACCGGTGGCGACGGCATCGGCGGCGCGTCGGTGCTGGCGTCCGAGTCTTTCGACGACACCAAGCCCTCGAAGCGTCCTGCCGTTCAGGTGGGCGACCCCTTCGCTGAGAAGGTTCTGATTGAGTGCTGCCTGGAGCTGTTCAAGGGCTCCGTGGTTGAAGGTATTCAGGATCTGGGTGCTGCGGGTATTTCCTGCGCAACCAGCGAGCTGGCTTCTAACGGTGAGGGCGGCATGCACGTCGACCTGACCAAGGTTCTGCTGCGTGACCCCACCCTGACCCCGGGCGAGATTCTGATGTCTGAGTCTCAGGAACGCATGATGGCTGTTGTCTCCCCCGAGAACGTGGAGCGCTTCGAGGCCATCATGAACAAGTGGGGCGTGGAGTACTCCTTCCTCGGTGAGGTGACCGACTCCGGCCGCCTGGTCATCGAATGGGACGGCGAGGTCATCGTGGATGTTGACCCCCGCACCGTTGCACACGACGGCCCCACCTACGAGCGTCCTTACGCACGCCCCGAGTGGCAGGATGACGTTCAGGCTAACCACTTCACCGGTTCGGCTGCTGACGATTCCCGCCCGCGCGGTAAGGAGCTGGGCGAGGCAATCAAGGCGTTCATGGCGTCCCCGAACATGTGCTCCAAGTCCTGGATCACTAACCAGTACGACCGCTACGTTCAGGGCAACACCGCCCTGTCCATGCCGGATGACGGCGGCGTGGTGCGCGTGGACGAGAACACCAACCTCGGTGTTGCTCTGGCGACCGACGCCTCCCCGCGTTTCACCTACCTGGATCCGTACGAGGGTGCTCGCGCGTCCTTGGCTGAGGCGTACCGTAACGTTGCGACCGTTGGTGCACGCCCCGTGGCTGTGTCTGACTGCCTGAACTTCGGTTCTCCCGAGGATCCGGATGTCATGTGGCAGTTCGCTGAGGCTGTTCGCGGCCTGGCTGATGGCTGCATGGAGCTGGGTGTTCCGGTGACCGGCGGTAACGTGTCCCTGTACAACCAGACCGGTGGCAAGGCTATTAACCCGACCCCCGTGGTTGCGATGATGGGCGTGATGGATGACGTCACCCGCCGCACCCCTTCGGGTTGGGCTCCTGAGCATGACGGTCAGGCTATCTACCTGCTGGGTACCACTCGCGATGAGCTGGACGGCTCCGAGTGGGCTCGCTTCAAGGGCCACCTGGGCGGTCAGCCGCCGAAGGTTGATTTGGCTCTGGAGCGTCAGCTGGGTGACATGCTGGTGAACATGTCTCGTGACGGCATGATTGATGCCGCGCATGACGTGTCTGCTGGTGGTCTGGCTGCGGCTCTGTCGGAGGCTTGCCTGCGTTTCAACACCGGTGCCCGCATTGGTCTGGGTGAGGTTGCTGAGCGTGACGGCCTGGACCTGTTCACCCTGCTGTTCTCGGAGTCCCTGGGCCGCGTTGTGGTTTCGGTTCCGCGTTCTGAGGAGGTGCGCTTCAAGGATATGTGCACCGCTCGCCAGTTCCCCTTCGCACGTATTGGTGTGGTGGATGCTGAGTCGAACGCTCTGGACTTCCAGGATGAGGTTTCCATTGACCTGGATGAGCTGCGTGCAGCTCACGAGGGTACTCTCGCTTCTTACTTCGGTGAGGTTGCGAAGGGCTAGTCTTCGACTAGTTTGAGACGAACGCCGAAAGGGGCGGATGCTTGTGAAAGCATCCGCCCCTTTTGTTATGCCCGCGGGCTTGTGCGGTGAGTGTTGAGGCGTTGTGCGTTGAGGCGTTGAGTGTTTATGCCTCGGCGACCTTGCGGCCCAGCTGCGCGAACAGGGAGGCGTTGATGCGGAAGCCTTCGATGCATTCGTCGATGAGGGCTTCGCGCTGTTCGTCGGTCATGGGTGCGTTGTCGAGCAGTTCGCGGTAGCCGTCCTTGAAGACCTTGGGCTTGGGCAATTCGGTGAAGCGGTACATGCTCAGTGCTTCGGCGGGGATGCCGTAGTGGCGGCTGACCAGCACTGCGACTGCCTGGCCACCGGAGAGATCGCCGAGGTAGCGCAGGTAGTGGTGTGCGAGGTAGCGTTCGGGGGAGTTGATGGTGGCGCGGATGCGCTCTACGTATTCTGCGGTTGCGGGTAGGGGCGCGTCGATGTCGCCGTCCTGGCCGAGTGCGCGGATGTCTGCGCGGATGTATTCTGCGCGGTCGAGGCCGGGGTGGGTGAAGGGTTCGGTGATGGGGTTGGGTTCTGCGCGGTAGTGTGCGGAGACTGCTTCGAGTGCGTCGTAGATGTGCACGTACTGGTTGATGAGGCGCAGGTATGCCTCGGTGTTGAGGGAGCCGCCCATGAGGTCTTCCATGAAGGTGGAGTGTTCGGCGTTGTCGTGGACGTACTTGGTGCTTTCCTTCAGGCGTGCGGAGAAGCGTTCCTGGGTGGTTTCGGGGGCGATCACGGTCATTGTGAGTTCCTAAAGTGGGTTGTGGGTGAACAATAAATGTTTTAGTGACATGATGTCACCAAAACCTGACAATGACATATTGTCACCAAAAACCGTTTTTGGCAATAGTTTTCAAAAACTTTTGCTAAGGTATACCTCATGCACAAGTCACCCTAGGCATTAAGTTACACAAATATAGGCTAATAAGGCTAGACTTGATACGAACACCACAATCACAAAATTCAAGGAGACACCGAATGTCTACCCCCTCTCTCACCAAGCGCACCTGGGCGTTCTTGGCTTCGGCAACCATCGGCCTCAGCGGCGTCGCTGGCGTACCCGCGGCCTTCGCAGCTGAAACCAACTCCCACATCAGCGCCGGTGAGGTAACCGCAGCCTCAGAGCAGAGCCTGCAGGACGTCACCGTCAACTGGGGCCTGAAGAAGTCCTTCCGCTCCTACATCAACGGCGTCTTCTCCCAGGGCTCCCAGAAACTGACCGGCGTCACCACCAACGAAGACGGCTCCTACCACTTCACCTCCGCCGAAGGCACCGTAGCCAACGGCGAATACTCCGTCACCTTCACCGGCTCCTCGATTCACTACACCGCACACCACGGCCTGCTGGAAGTCATCATCTCCGACCTCTCCGTCACCATTAAGGACGGCGTGGGCACCGTGCGCGCCAACGTTCAGTCGCGCCCCTACAACGGCAACACCACCCCGAACGACCTGGTCGAAACCAAGAACATGACCCTCGGCACTTTCAACGCCTCCGGCCTGAAGGTTGAGGGTAACACCATCACCCTGCCCAGCGTTGACGAGGAAAACGGCACCCGCGTCAAGCTTGCCGAAGAGGCAACCAGCGCTTTCGCGGGCTTCTACAAGGCAGGTCAGGAGCTGGATGCGCTCAGCTTCTCCGCAACCATCGTGACCAAGGAAGCACCCGCGCCGAGCCCTGAGCCCAGCAACGAGCCGACCGCAAAGCCGACCGCTGAGCCCAGCAACGAGCCGACCACAGCGCCCTCCTCCGCGCCGACCAGCGAGGCGCCCAAGCCCGCCGACCCGACTTCTGCAGCGCCCACCTCCGCTGCCCCGAGCGCAGCGCCCACCTCCGCGGCTCCCTCCTCCCCCGCCGCAACCACCGAACCCAAGCGTGACGAGAAGGTCACCGGCAACGTCGTCGAGTCCGGCACCCTCAGCTGGGATATCCGCGAGTCCTTCCTGAAGTACCTGACCGGCTTCGCGCACGGCTCCGTGAACGTTGAAGGCATGGAGAAGACCGCAGCTGGCGGCTTCAAGTACACTCAGGCATCCGGCGTGTACAACCCCGAGACGAAGACCGGTCAGATCAACTTTGCGGGCACCGCAGAGTTCACCGGCCACAACGGCCAGCTCAAGAGCACCATCAAGAACATGCGCCTGGTCGTCGTCAACGGCAAGGGCACCCTGGTTGCTGACGTGGACGCGCTGACCCTCGACGGCAAGTCCGTTTCCAAGACCGGCCTGGCAATCGCTGAGGTGGACCTTACCGGCGCGAGCGTGAAGGACGGCGTCTTCTCGGCGCAGAACGCGGCAGTCACCCTCACCGATGAAGGTTCCACTGTGCTCTTCGCGGGCCAGTACCGCGGTGCCGACAACGCTATGGCACCGCTGAGCTTCTCCGTAAAGCTCAGCGAGCAGACCGCGGAGAACACCGTTGAGGTTCCCCGCGTCTCCGAGAACAAGTCCTCCGAGAGCAGCACCTCCGATAACAAGGGTTCCGAAAACGGCTCTTCGAACTCCGGCAACTCTGGCGCTAACGGCTCCGGTTCTAACGGTTCGGCAGGCACCTCCGGCAGCGTTTCTAACGGCGGTTCCTCCTCGAACGGTTCTGTCAGCAACAACCCGGCACAGCCGGTCTGCGTACCCGTCACCCGCACCCGCGAGGTGCAGGAGCAGGGCGCATCCGACGGCACCATTAAGAGCGCAAACCTTGGATGGGGCGTGCGTGATTCCTTCCGCAACTACGTGCGCGGCGGCATCGCGAACGGTAGCTGGGAGCTGAACGGCACCTCCTACTCTTCGGATACGTTCAACTGGTCTAACGGCACCGGCACCTTCAAGGGTGGTAAGGGTTCTATCTCCTTCAGCGGTTCGGTTCGTTTCACCGGCCACCACGGCATTCTGGACACCACCATTGCGAACCCGCGCCTTGAAATTGACGGCAATTCCGGCACTCTCTACGCGACCGTGACCAGCAATGATTCCTCCGGCAAGGCGACTAACTACGGTGAGGTGGCGCTACTGAAGGTGGATCTTTCGGGTCTGCAGAGCTCCGCTGACGCCGTGAGCGTCAACGGTGCGGCAACCACCCTGACCGCTGAGGGCGCGAAGGCGTTCGCTGGCTTCTACGAGGCCGGTAAGGACATGGCTCCGCTGAGCTTCTCCGCGGCGATCAACGGCGCGAAGACCACCACCAAGACCGTGACCGAGACCGTCTACGAGGGTGAGGGCTGCGACCCGGTCACCGGCAAGGCTCTGGCTTCCACCGGTGCATCCGGTGTTGAGGGCACCCTGGTTGCAGGTTTCATCGCTGTTGCAGCCGGTGCGGGTACCGTCGTGTACACTCGCCGCCGCAAGAAGGCATAACGGCACCTCACGAGGATGCCCACACTGTCGGCTCGCCCGTGAGACTCAATCATGAGGTTCACCTGTGAGCCGACACGGCCCGTGCGGGGGTGCAGATTTTCGCTGCACCCCCGCTTCAGGTGCCAGGTTTTGCCCCGGCACCTACCCCAGTTTTTCTAGCTCCCTTTTTTCTGCGAGACTACGATGTTTTCTTCCCTTTCTTCTTCAGCCCTGAACCGCCGCGATGCAGTGAAGTATGCGGCGTTCTCCATCACTTCTGCGTTTCTGCTGAGCTCTTGCGGTGTTGGTACTCAGAACCCAACTGTTTCTTCAAGTACTTCGCAGGCTGTTGTGGATGAGCAGAGCACCCGCACCGCTTTGGAGAACCTGGCGGATCAGCTGCGTTCTTCTATTGCCCCCGATCAGAAGGCTCTGCGCGGCCCCAATAGCGCCGCAGATACCCCGGAAATTCAGCCGATGGTCGACACCCCCACTCCGGCTTTCCCGGTGACGTTCAAGGATTTCAACGGCACTGAGGTGACCGTGAAGTCCGCTGACCGCGTGCTGGCACTGGACCTGTACGGCACTCTGGCTCAGCAGATGATTGCGCTGGGTCTGGGTGGTCGCCTGGTCGGTCGTGTCACCTCCTCAACTGAGCAGTCGCTGGCTCATCTGCCGCTGGTGACCCAGAACGGTCACGACCTGAACGCTGAGGCGATTCTGGCGACCTCCCCGGACCTGGTGCTGTGGGATAAGAGCAACGGCCCGATTGAGATTGTGGATCAGCTGCGCGCTGCGGGTGTGACCGTGGTGGTCTTCGATCATGAGCGTCGTATGGATAAGATCATTCCGCAGCTCAAGGCTGTTGCGCAGGCGCTGGGTGTTCCGGAGGCGGGCGAGCAGGTTGCTGCCCGCGTGCAGAAGGACCTGGATTATGCCCTGCAGGTGCTCAAGGACGTTGCCCCGAAGGGTGAGCAGCAGGTGTCGTTCGCGTTCCTGTACGTGCGCGGTACCGCTGGCGTGTTCTTTGTGCTCGGTAAGGGTTCGGGCGCTGATGATTTGATTCAGGCTATTGGCGGCAAGGATGTGGCGTCTGAGCAGAACGCGACGAATATTATTCCGGCGACCAGTGAGGCGCTGGTGAAGCTGAACCCGGACGTCATTCTGACCATGAGCGGCGGCATTAAGTCCACCGGTGGTTTGGACGGTTTCTTGGCTCGCCCGGGTGTGGGTGAGACGACTGCCGGTAAGAATAAGCGCATTATCGATATGGGTGACGGCCAGATTCTGTCCTACGGCCCGAATACTCCGGCGGTGTTGCTCTCGCTGGCTAAGGCTGCGTACTCGACTCCTGCGGGAGCCCAGTAGTGGCTGCGGTGAAGAGTGCAGCGGGCGCGAGGGATTATCGTGCTTCGCGTCGGCGTCGTGCCGGTCTGACGTTTACGTTTTTGGCGGTGGCGCTGTGCGCTGTGATGGTGCTGTCTGCGGGTTTGGGTCAGTACAATATTCCGGTTGATCAGGTGGTTGCTTCTGTGGGCCGCCGTCTGGGTCTTGCACCGGAGAACCCGGCGATGCAGCTGGCGGATAGCACCCTGTGGAATATCCGTTTCCCACGTGTGCTGTTGGGCGTGCTGGTGGGTGCCGCTTTGGGTACTTCCGGCGCGGTGATGCAGTCGGTGTTTGGTAACCCGTTGGCTGAGCCGGGCGTGATTGGTGTTTCTTCGGGTGCTGCGGTTGGCGCGTGTTTGTCGATTGTGTTGAACCTGCAGTTCTTCGGTATTTTCACGACTCCTGCATTCGCATTTGTGGGTGCGTTGGCGGCTACTGCGCTGGTGTATTTCCTGTCGCGCTCTTCGGGCCGCGCGAAGGTTCTGTCAATGATTTTGACGGGTATTGCGGTGACTGCGGTGGCGAATGCGATTATTGCGTTCCTCATGTTTATTGCTGATACGACGAGCCGCGATCAGATTGTGTTCTGGCAGATGGGTTCGCTGAACGGTTCCACGTGGAAGGCTGTGGCGAGCGTCTGGCCGGTTATTTTGGTCGGCTTGGTGGCGTGTTTTGTGATGGCTTCTTCGCTGGATGTTCTGGCGTTGGGTGAGC
>NZ_CALJRY010000366.1 GCF_937976295.1 uncultured Rothia sp.
CTTCTCGCTGGCTTCGTGGTGCAGCGGGTGGGTAGAGGAAGGAGTCATCGTATCGGTGCCTTTCAACAGAGACGGCGAACTAAAGAATTACAGGGGACGATGCGCGCCAGGCGACAGAGCCTGCACGCTATGAGCGTCCCGTACCTAACCATCATAGGCGCTACAGATGAACCGCAGGTGACAAGCACCTGAACGTACCGAAAGGTGACGATAAAACACAACAGACAAGTTAGGTAACAGAGAGGAGAATGAGGCGGCTAACGCAGGTGCCGGTCGGTATCCAGACGGTTCAACACCTGAGTGTCCTGATCAAACAGCCAGTTCTTATCAAAGAGCAGGCGCACAAACGCCAAGCCCAGACCCAACGCTATGAAAATCAGCAGGGACTGCACAAAACCGCTCGCCGCCGAATACATGTCACCACTGGCAAAATGCGACATGGAACGGTAGAACGGCACGCCCGGAACCATCGTCACCACCGCCGGCACCGACAGGGAAATACGCGTGTACTTACGCTGATGCAGCGGCGCCACAATCTCAGCCATAATACCCACACCAAACACGGCAATCGTCGCCGCCATGTGCGCGGGCATGCCCGCCTCCACCATGTGAATACGGGCGGGGTTCGCCACCGCAGCAATCACGCCACCCCACACGCACGCTACCGGGGAGGCGGCAAAAAGCATCGCGAAGCCAGCCGCCGCAACACCCGAAGAAAGCACCTGCAACACTAAATACAGGGTCGGATCCAGCTTAAGAGGTACCGGAGAATCCAGCGGCAAATGGAACAGCGAACCCAAAACCCACACTGCAAACGACGCGCTAATCAGCAGCAAACCCACATAGGTCAGACGCGAAATACCCGCCAAAAAGTCCATACGAGAAATGTCGAGCATACCCGTCACCATGGGGAAACCCGGCACCAAGAACAGCACCGACGAAATAAAACCAATCATATGGTTCGAGCTAACCCAACCCGCCGCAACCAGCACATTAACAACCGCAATGTACAGGCCCGCCGCCAGGAAACCACACGCCATCCACGTCGCCATGTGGCTCACCCCGCGCTTGAGCAGAGTCGAACGCAAATACTGGCCGGCACCCGCCGCCAAGAACACGACCGAGCACTCTACCAGACCGCCACGGTTCAGAAACGCGAACCCGGCACACGCAACAGCCGACGCCAACGCCAGCATCCACGGGGTGTACAGCGGCTTCGCCGAATCGATACGGTCCAGCTCAGCGTTTGCCTCAGCCGGGGTAATCTTTTCGGGAAGCTCAGAAATGAACTTACCCAACTGATCCAGCTTATGAGCGTTAATGCCCATCGTGCGCTGCTCAGCCACCTCAGTACGGAAATTACCGTCCGTGTACGAAGAGGTTGAAATCTCGGTGAAAGTCACCTGCGCGTGATGCTCCTTCAACCCCACAGCCTTCGCCAAACGCGCCATCGACGCCTTAATACGGTAGGCGCTCGCACCCGACTTCATCAGGATGCGGCCCAGGCGGAGCACCACCTGCGACTGCGCCACCAAATGCTCATGCGCCAGGCGGGTAGAACCCAAATAAATACTGCGCGTATTGGTGTCGGGGTACGGCTCGGTAGTGCGGGGCTGATCATCCATGAGAGGCCTTCCGGGTCGTGCTATTCACGTGCTATTCGTTGCAGGTGCGGTCACCTTCTAGCATAGGGGAGAAGCCCCGGCGGCGATAGCGTCAGCCCGTCAGTAAAGAGGGAGATCTGTCGGGCGGCTGGAGGAGGAGGCGAGAGCGAGTTTAGCGGCGCAGTTTTATCGGCGCAGTTTTAGCGGCGTACCGGCCAGCGGCCGTCAATGACCTCAGATTCCTTACCCGGCTGCGTACGCAACCACGCCTGGAAGCTTGCCGCCTGCTCCGCCGCCCACTGAATCTGCTGCTCGTGCAGCTGGCGCGCATCCACGTTGAGAACTTGCGGGAACTGCTCGGTCAGCTTCACGAGCAGACGCTCCGCCGCCAGGGCATCATCGGCGGACGTGTGGGCGTTCTCCAGGGAGACACCGTACTCGGCGGCGAGAACCTCCAGGGTGCGCTTGCCGCGCTTACGCGGAATCACGTGCTTATGCAGAACGTACGGGTCGAGCACCGCGCCCGGCGGCAGCTCACCGTTGGCAATATTGTGGCGCAGCATCTCGTGGTGCAGCACCGAAAAATCGTAGGCGGCATTGAACGCAATAATCGGCACACCGTCAATGTTCAGCGCACCAATCGCGCCGGCAAGCTCCCAGACGACCTCGCGGGCGGGGCGGCCGTGCTCACGCGCGTACTCGGTCGTAATACCGTGCACGGCGGCGGCACCGGCAGGGATCTCAACGCCGGGGTCAGCCAGCCACTCGCCACGGCGCACCACATTACCCTGAGGATCCAGCAGAATCAGGGAAGCGGTCACGATGCGGGCGGTGGTGACGTCCACACCGGTGGTTTCAAGGTCAAAAGTGGCGCGCAGGCCGTTCATCCAGGTCATGCTATAAGACTAACCCAGCGGGGCAACGGGCGCGCGTCTGGTGGTCATTGGCTGCCTACATAGTGAGCTTGAGCTTAGGTGCAGATATGAGATAGCCATCAAAAGGCCTGTAAGTTGAGTACTCATTGGAGCGAAGGATGGAGGTAAACATGCGGTTGCTTGTGCATTCGAAGACCAAGAGGTAGTAGAAATATAGTTTTTAATGTATTTAGATATATTTTTCGATGTTTTAACATTTTCTATATTCGAAAATATGTGCAGCTCATGGTTATATTTTCGAATATATTAGTGTATAGTTGTGGGCATGGAATTTAAGCTAGGTGAACTTTTTTGTGGCCCCGGTGGCCTTGCCATTGGCGCAACCCGCGCTTCTATCTCTGACCCCGACTGGAAGATTGTTCACCAGTGGGCGACTGACTACGACGAAGATACGTGCAATACTTACCGCCAGAATATCTGCCCGGATCGCCCTGAATCTGTAGTGCATGCTGATATTCGAGAGCTTGACTACTCCGTGCTGAAAGAGCTGGGCGATATTGATGGTCTAGCCTTCGGCTTCCCCTGCAA
>NZ_CALJRY010000367.1 GCF_937976295.1 uncultured Rothia sp.
ATCTGTCTTGTAAGTATATCAAGGAGAGTAATGAAAGATTCTCAACTCGGTCAGTCGGTCGGCCGGTCATAAAAATATTAAACAAATATTGAAAGATTCTTAGTCCTCAATGAAAGCCCCTCCAGTCTATTTATTTTAACAAATATGCGTAATTCTGGGTACAAATAGCGAGAATATTAAAACAGACCCCTCGACCCGCAGCAACAAGCTTCAGGTCGAGTGGCCTCCTCATGCATTAGCGTTAGCTGGTAGAAAGGTTAGCGCCCGAAAGCCGGGGGAGTGCCCCCTAAGCTGCCGCCGCTACAGCTCCCTTGGTTGCGGTGCCGCTTCGGGTCCACAGCAGGAGCGCTGCCACACTGTTGATGATGTAGAAAATGTACTTGCCGACGTTCGCGAAGTTGCCCTGGGTCAGCGCCTTGATGCACTGCACGGTGTTGTACGCGAACCAGAATTGCCACTGCATCGTGAGCTTGAGCGCGTTCAGAATGTTTGCTGACAGGGACAGGCCGAACACTGCGGTCGTGATCCAGAACAGGAATGAGGTCTGGCCGCCGTAGCCGATGTAGTTTGCGATGAGGGAGAACGCGAACGAACCCGCCACAATACCGCCAATGATCAGCTGCCCCTTCGTGCCGGTCGGCGGTTCCATCGCCTTGCCGCGTTCAGAGTTCTGCCACCTACGAATCGCGAAGGTGTATACGATGAAGGTCACCGGGTAGGTGATGATTGCCGCCTTGTTGCCCAGAATGTAGTCGATCGCTCCGGACAGTGCCGTGTTAATGATGCCGAGCACGTTGCCAACGTTGGAGAGGCGGCCAGTCAGGCGGGTAGACATCATTGAAATACCCACGTTAATCACGGAAATTACGCCGAGGGGAATGAAGTTCGTGATCGGGCCCCAGTCGACGTATTTAGCGAGGCTGGTGCCCAGGTATCCTGAGGCGATTGCGATGGCGATGACCAGTGCTACGCCGAAGATGTCGGCGTACTTGGACTTGGCGAAAAAGAGGAGGGCCTTCTCGAGTGAGAACTGCTTGGCCTCCATGGGTTACTCCTTTGTAGAGGGTTATAGAAACAGTGATAGGGTACCAATAACTATAACTCTTTGAAAAGGGTTCGAAACGGCGTGTCGCAGATAAAACCTCAGAACCCCACATATTCCATATCCCGGAACACCTCGGCGTAGGGCAACTCAAAGCCGCCCCCATCAAGAACCCATGCCAACTTCCGGCGCACCAACTTCCGGCAAACGTTGCCAGATAACGCCCCTACTTCGCTGAACACCGAAAATGGGCGTAAAATCACCGCCGTTTCATCTTCGCTTTAAAGAAACCTTAAGGTACGCTAGATGACTGGGCCAGGGAACTCGCGCCGGTCTCACTCACCGCGCATCCGCCCGACAGACACCCACGCCCCGCACGTTGCGTCTCACTCACGCACACAGGGGAGGGAACCACCGTATCGGCCTCACTCACCGTTTACGCCGCTGTCCGCGCGTCCTGCCACCCGTAACTCACTCAACTCAAACAAGAACTGAATAGGACAATCATGCCCTTGCTTAACCATCGACTCTCACGACGATTCTTCGTAAAGGGTGCTTCCGCCGCCGCCGCTGCAGGCGCACTGACCCTGCAGGCACAGGCCGCGCAGGCAGACGAAGCCCCCGCAAACCTTGCCCCGGCAACCGAGGAAACTAAAGGCCCGCGCCTCGTTATTCAGCGCGCCACCATCACTGAAACCGGTATGACCGTCAACTACACTGCACACGGTCTGCGCGAATTCCTCACCGAAGGCACCACCCTGACCGTACGCCACGGCTACGTTCGTAACGACTCTTTCGAAACTCTGCGCTCCTGGCCGCTCACCCCCGAATTTGACGGTGACGCTGACAGCTTCAGCGGTAGCGACCAGTTCCCCATCGAGCTGATGCAGGGTGAGGGTGTTGATCACGCCCTGCAGCTGGATATCTGCTCCGACCCGTGGGGCCAGGAAATCACCCACCAGATTGCTGCGCGCATCCCCGTGGCTGAGACTAAGATCCTGAAGACTTCTTTCGAGGACGTTCCGGATAGCCACCCGTTCGCTGAGGATATCCGCATGGCGAACCAGAAGAAGTGGCTGATGCCGAACCCGCAGACTGGCGCGTTTGAGCCGGACCGCCCTGTGACCCGTGAGGAGCTTATTGCTCTGCTGAACCACGCTGCAGGTCACGCTGGCGTGAGCGAAAACTCGGATGTTGCACCCTTTACGGATGCGGCAGACCGCCCGACCGCGAACGCGCTGCACTGGGCTCGTGACCGCAAGATCACCGAGCCGCTCACCGGTGGTGACAAGATTGACCCGACCGCACCGGTTTCTCACGAGGAGCTGGCGGCTGTGCTGTTCCAGTACAACGCGGAGGTGCAGCTGACCGAAATGAACGAGGCTACTGGTTCTCGTTTCCGCGACGTGCTCGGTGCCGGTACTCTGCACCGTTACGTTGCGTGGGCTGGTGCGAACGACATCGTTCTGGACTCTTCGGGTGTGTTCAACCCGACCGCCCCGACTACTCGCGCGGAGCTGGCTCGTTTCATTCGCCGCTACAAGCTGCAGAACCTGCTGTTCACTGACTTCTCGTATGTCTCCTAATTTTTAAATCACCCCCGGCACCGTGTCACTTGGCACTGTGCCCCCCCGGCACCGTATTATTCCTGGCGCTGTGTGTTGGGGTGCGTGGAACCCCCGTCTTCTGGCTTTGCTGGAGGCGGGGGTTTTGCTGTGCCCCGTTGCGCCTCGCCGCTGTATTGCCGCACCTCGGGGCATTTTAGTGGGGGAGTTTTAGTGACAGGCTGTGCCTGGCATATGAAATTTTGCGTCATATATACCTGAAATATTGCAAAATCCTGTGCGCTAAGTAAGTATTACCTAGAAGGTAAGTTAAAGGTTGCCTTACTTAATACTGTGTGAAGACTAGTTTCCTTCCTCGTGGGTCCACGAAACCCACACCAGAGAGCAGGAAAAACGCGGCACCTCACCACCATCGGTGGGGGAGAGGCGCACCTTCACACACCACCCACGAAAAAGGACATACATATGAAGCTCGCATCAAGCAAGGCATTCAAGGGCCTCGCCGTTGGATCGCTGGCACTGGCAATTTCCGGCGTTGCCACCATCCCCGCATCGTTCGCGGCAGACACCACCCCGGCAGCAAGCCAGAGCAGCGACGCTCGCACCATCACCGACAAGGCGATGGCAAAGATCACCCAGGGCCTGCCCGGCCAGTTCCAGGTCGCATACTCCAAAAAGACCAACAAGATTTGGGTTGCTGGCACCGCAGACCGCGACGAGCACGTTTCTACGATTGCTCGCATTGACGCAAACTCCCTGAAGATTGAGGCAGTTGCCGAGCTGCCCATTATCAAGGGGGACTCGGGCTACTCCTACGAGGGTGCGTACGGTATCACCGTCGATGACGAGGAAGGTACCGTGTGGGTGACCAGCACCCGCGATAACTCCGTTGCCGTATACGATCAGGCGACCATGAAGCAGCTGTGGACCAATGCGGGTCTGAGCAAGGACGACCCGAACTGGATTGAGCACCCCCGCGAGGTGCGTGTCGATCACGAGTCGGGTAAGGCTTTCGTGACCGGTCGCTTCTTTGTCTCGGCTATCGATCTGAAGACCAAGCAGGTTGAGAAGATTCAGCTTGAAGGCGCACCCGACGGCGGCACCCGCTACATCAGCATGAACATCCTGGTCGATAACGGCAAGCTGTACGTTCCCGAGCGCACCGGCGGCAAGATTTTCGTCATCGACACCAAGACCTTCAAGGTGGAGAGCAGCTTCGACACCAAGGGCAACGCCGAGGGTGAGGTTCGCCCCTCCGACATCGCGATTGACCACTCCCAGAACGAAATTTACGTCTCCTCCCAGGGCGTTAAGGGTGTGAACTCCGGCGTATCCATCTACGATGCGACCACCCACGAGTTCAAGAAGTTCATCCCGGTCGGCACCCAGGCGCTCTCCCTGGACAACGACGAGGCGAACGACCTGGTGTACGTCTCTGACTTCGGCACCGGAAAGGTCGGCGTGATTGACGGCGGCGCAGCAGACAAGCTGATCGCCGAGGTCGCCATGAACGGCGGCAAGGCAAACGACCTGGTCGTGCTGCCCAACGGCTCCGTAATCGCTGTGGACAAGCAGGCTGGCGCAACCGCAACCGTGCCCTACGTCCTTGACGGCACCACCGGCACCGTCAGCACTTCCAGCCAGGTCACCAGCAAGCCTTCTAAGGACAAGCAGGGCAACGAGGTTCCCGCCAAGACCTCCGACATTCAGGCGAACTCCATCCTGAAGTTCAAGGTCACCGCAACCGCAGGTGACAACTCCGAGGTCAAGCAGGTCACCCCCGAAACCCGTGAGTTCCAGGGCTACCCGGCAACCGCCACCAAGACCAAGGCAACCGACTCCACCGCCCCCTCCACCGAGGCACACCGCACCGTGGATGCAAACGGTAGCGTCGCGAACATCATTCAGGGTCTGCCCGGCCAGTTCCAGGTTGGCTACTCCAAGAAGAACCACAAGCTGTTCGTGCCCACCGTGGGTGCGCGCGGCGGCCTTGCTTCCTCCCTGGCACGCGTGGATGCAGACACCCTGCAGATCGAGGCATTCGCCGAGCTGCCCGTGAAGAAGAACGACAAGGGTCAGTACAGCTACACCTCCGCGTACGGCGTGACCGTTGATGACGTGGACGGCACCGTCTGGGTCACCAACACCACCGACAACTCCGTGGCAGTGTACGACCAGCAGACCCTCAAGCTCATCTGGACCAACGAGGGTGTGAAGGAAGACGACCCGAACTGGATCGAGCACCCCCGCTCCGTTCTGGTTGACCACGAGTCCGGCAAGGCATTCGTGACCGGCCGCTTCTTCGTATCCGCAATCGACCTGAAGACCAAGCAGGTTGAGAAGATTCAGCTCGAGGGCGCACCCGACGGCGGTACTCGCTACGTGAGCATGAACCTGTTCCTGGACGGCGGCAAGCTGTACGTGCCCGAGCGCACCGGCGGTAAGCTCTTCGTCGTGGACACCAAGACCTTCAAGGTTGAGAAGACCATCCAGACTCAGGGTGAGGATTCCACCGTTGAGGTTCGCCCCTCCGACGTTGCTGTGGACCGCTCCCTGGGTGAAATCTACGTCTCCTCCCAGGGCGTGAAGGGCGTCAACTCCGGTATCTCTGTGTACGACCTGAACACCGGCGAGTTCAAGAAGTTCGTCAAGTTCGGCACCCAGGCGCTCGCACTGGAGCACGATGAGGATCGCGACCTGGTGTACGTGACCGACTTCGGCACCGGCAAGGTGGCTGTCTTCGACGGCCGCGCTGACGAGGTTATCGGCGAGGTCGAGATGAACGGCGCAGCCGCGAACGACGTGACCCTGCTCAAGGACGGCTCCGTGCTGGTTCTCGACAAGAAGGACCGCGACGAGAAGGTGACCCTGCCATACGTGCTCAACGGCACCACCGGTGAAATCACCACCGCCAGCGAGTACACCACCCTGCCCGGCAAGGACCGCCAGGGTAACGACGTTCCCGCATCGGTTCAGCAGCTGAAGGCTAACTCGATTCTGAAGTTCAAGGTTGGTGTGAAGGACACCGACGCGAGCGCAGCTCCGGTGAGCATCACCCCGACTTCGCTTCAGTTTGCGGGTTACCCGACGGTGACCGGTGTGAAGGCTGAGGAGTCGAAGCCTGCTGATCCGAAGCCGGCTGATCCGAAGCCTGAGGACAAGAAGGCTGAGGACGCTAAGTCTGAGGACAAGAAGTCTGACGCTAAGTCCGAGAACACCGCAGAGGCTAAGGATCAGACCTCCAAGGACCAGATCTCTAAGGATCAGGCATCTCAGTCTGACTCCAAGTCTGACGCTAAGACCGGTGCACAGGACTCCAAGTCTGATTCCAAGCCTGCTGCGGATGCTGTGAAGGCTGATAAGTCCGGTTCGGCTGTGAAGAATGGCGGTTCCGATTCTTCTACCGGTGGTTCTTCGGTAGCTAAGAGCGATGCTGGTTCTTCGCAGGCTGGCTCTTCGCGTAGCGCTTTGGCGAACACCGGTGCTAACGCTGTGATGCCGCTGGTTGCTTTCGCTTCTGTGGCTCTGATTGCGGGTGCTGCTCTGGTGGTGCGCCGCCGCAAGGCATAAAGCGTAGCGTTTAGTTGTCGGGCTTGAATGCTCGATGTAACGCGTGAGAAGGCGGGTATTTTCTCTTTCGGATTCTTCGAATCTGGGGAGGGGTACCCGCCTTTTGCGTGCCTGCTAGGGCTAATGCTCGGCGGGTGGTTTTAGATCATATTTATATATGTGCACTTGCCTGTAAAAATATAGGTTTTGAATGTCGAAAAAATGTGTGGCCAGCGGTGAATATTACTGGCGCGCCTCACCTAAACTTTTACATTAATGTGTAAATATAAAAGCATCACAACACCCCTTGTAACCAGGGTTTTTGCCCGAAAGAGCAAGGAAAAACCCCGGAAGCAGCTCAACTTTCACGTGATACTGAAGGTGAATTAGGGGCTCACTCATAAAAACACAAAACACACCCACGTCGCTGCTTGTATTTTCCTGGGAAAACACTGAGGATTAGAAGGTAGGTAAATTTATGCGTTACCTGCATTTCTGCTTTTCGTGCCGTCGAATATGTCACCGCATATTCACGGGTGTCTCGTTAGCATTCGCATGCGGCATGTGAGCACTTCCGTTACACATTTGAAGGACACACATTGAACCTCACTCCCTCCTCGGGCAAGGCGTTGAAGGGGCTCGCTGTCGGCTCCCTCGCGCTCGCAATCTCCGGCGCAGCCATGATTCCTGCCTCCTTCGCAGCACCGAATACCGCAAACCAGACCGCTTCCCCCAGTGCGTCGGCTCCTTCCACCGCATCGCTGAGCCGCGTTGTTGACACCTCCGCATCCGTTGCGCAGATTACCCAGGGTCTGCCCGGTCAGTACCAGGTTGCCTATTCCAAGGCGAACAATAAGATCTGGATGGTCGGCGTGGGTGCACGCGGCGACCTCGCCTCCACCATTGCTCGTGTCAATGCAGACACTCTTCAGATTGAAGAAGTGGCAGTGCTTCCCTTCGAGCTGGATCAGAACGGCGAATTTGGCTACATTTCCGCGTACGGCATCACTGTTGATGATGTGACCGGCACCGTGTGGGTTACTAACACCACCGACAACTCCCTGTCTGTGTTCGATCAGAACACCATGGAGCAGATTTGGACTAACCACGGCATTTCCGAGAGTGACCCGAACTGGATTGAGCACCCCCGCTCCGTGCTGGTGGATCACAACTCCGGTAAGGTTTTCGTCACCGGCCGCTACTACGTGTCCGCAATCGACATGAAGACCTACGAGGTCACCAAGTTGCAGCTGGAAGGTGCGCCCAACGGTGGCACTCGATACATCGGCATGAACATGACCGTTGACGGCGACAAGCTGTACGTGCCCGAGCGCACCGGCGGCAAGGTCTTCGTCATCAACACCCACACTTTCAAGACTGAGCAGGTTATCCAGACCCGCGCCCAGGATTCCACCGTTGAGGTTCGCCCCTCGGACGTCACCGTTGACCACTCTGAGAACGAAATTTACGTCTCCTCTCAGGGTGTGAACGGCGTGAACTCCGGTATCTCCGTCTACGACCTGACCACCGGCGCGTTCAAGAACTTCGTCAAGTTCGGCACCCAGGCGCTGTCCATGGAGAACGATGAGGCGCGTGACCTGGTGTACGTGACCGACTTCGGCACCGGTAAGATTGCTATCTTCGACGCTAAGACCGACCGTGTAATCGGTGAGGTTGAGATGAATGGCGGTAAGGCTAACGACCTGACCATCACCGAGGACGGCTCCGTTATTGCCGTGGATAAGCAGGATATCGCCAACACTACCGCGGCTGTACCCTACGTGCTGAACGCGAAGACCGGTGACGGCTCCCTGACCGACACCTACACCTCCAAGGCGACTGTTGACCGTGACGGCAAGGCTGTTCCCTCCTCGCAGCAGAAGCTGGTTCCGAACTCCATCGTGAAGTTCTACGCTGAGGTTTCCGAGGGTGAGTTCACCTCCACCGCGACCATTAACCCCACTAAGGTTCCTTTCCAGGGCTACCCGAAGCAGGCTACCGCGGTGCTGATTGGCCCCACCCTGAACTTCGCTGAGGGTACCGTCGACATTACCCGCCCCTACACCTTCCACGTGTCCGGTTACGACTTTGAGAAGCCCCCGGCAGAAGGTATTCGCCTGTTCCTCGTCAAGGAAGGCGAATGGGAGATGGGTAACGACAAGCTGACCGATAGCGAACTGGCAAACATTCAGAAGGTGTCCACTATCGTTCCGGCGAGCGCGTTCGTCTACAACGCACGCACCGGCAAGTACTCCTTCGACGCAACCCTTCGTGTTCCCCCGAACACCATGCAGTACAGCCAGGGCTACCTGCTCGGCACCGTCACTGCTGGTTCGGACGTGGCGACCAACCGCGAGTATGATTCGGTTGTTCCGCTGATCGTTAATGACGCGAAGGATGCTGGCAACGCAGATAACCGCGATGAGGCTGATGAGCCGGCATTCCCTGCCGCTGCCTCGGCGTCGCCTTCTGCTTCCGCATCTGCATCTGCTGCGGCAGCGGAGGAGAAGCCCGCGGCTGAGCAGTCCAGCGCAGAGGCGGCTAACGACCATGTGGCAACCACCGCGAAGACCGCGACGCTGAAGAACTCTTCTTCGGTGAAGTCTGAGGACCAGGCTAAGGGCTCCAGCTCTGATTCTCAGGTGAGCGCTTCGGCGACCAAGTCTGCGCCTCAGAGCAAGGGCTCGCTGGCTAAGACTGGTGCTCAGAGCGTTCTGAGCCTGGCTGCTGTCGGTGCGTTTGCACTGATTGCCGGTGCCGCTGTGATGGTGCTTCGCCGCCGTAAGGCATAGTTTCTTGCTCTAGTTTGAGCGGATGCGCCCCGTACACTGTGCGGGGCGCATTTTTGTGTCTATTTGCAGGGGGGGGGAGGAGCGCCTGGTGCAGCTGGAAAAGAGCCGGTGCTGAGGGTCTTGCACTCAGTGTAAAATATGTGACTCAATTCACCGCTTTTCAATTTGGTTGTTCCTGGGAAGCTCTGTATAGTTATATGTGTTGCCAGGAAGACCTGGTAAAAGAGATGTAAATCTCACGGCCCCATCGTATAGCGGCCTAGTACTCCGCCCTCTCACGGCGGCAACACCGGT
>NZ_CALJRY010000368.1 GCF_937976295.1 uncultured Rothia sp.
CCCCAGCTGCCGCCGCTACTACCACCACTGCTGTGGCCGCCGCTGCTACCCCAGCTACTGGTGCCGGAGTTCATCGCGGTCATCAGCGCGCCCAGCAGCAAGCCCTTCGCCAGGTCACCACCGAAGCCACTGCCGCCGCCGCGGTTGTTCTGGTTGTTGTAGTAGTTGCCGACTTCGCTCTGAGCGCGGTTCTGCGCGTCGGTCGCCTTCTGGATAGCCATATTGGCTTCCTTCATGGCGTTCAGCGGATCCGAAGAAGCCAGGCGCTGAGCCTGACCCAGGTGACGCTCCGCCTCAGAAACAGCGGTCAGGGTCATCGGGCCCACCGCAGCGCGGCGGTTATTGATGTAGCTACGCGCACCGTTCACGGCAGCGTAGGCAGAACGCATCGTACGGTCCAGGTTCTGCGACGCCGCACGAGAACGCTCGCGGGTAGCACGCATATTCGTCATGGCCTTATCCAGCTCTGCGGAGAGCTGATGTAGCTGGTTCGCCAGAGTCAGCGGGTCATTCGGGCGAGCCGAAGCACTCTGGTTGACCTGGTTGAGCACCGCCTCCATACCGGCGGCGACGGCACCCAAATCATCGCGACGCTGAGAAGCAGCGAGGCTCTTCGCCTCAGCCACGTCACGCTGAATGCTCAGCAGGTCGGTGCTCAGACCCAACTGAGCCTGCTCCAGCTCCTGCGAGCGGGTATTCACAGCTGCACCCAGCGCCTGAATTTGCGAGGCGGCTTCCTCCGCGGTGCGCAGGTGAGCAACCGCCTCCGAACGTGCCGTAGCAACGGTCGCCTGAGCCTTCTCAACCTCAGCAGCGCACAGCACCATGTTCGACTCCAACAGGGCAGGAGTCTTCGAAATGGGCTCCAGCGCGCTGGGCAGGTAACGTTCCCTCATCGCGTGGTACTGGGCGGTAATCTCTTCCACCGAAGCACGCAGCTGCGGCAGACGCTGAGCCAGAGCCTCAATAGCTTGGGGTGCCTCCTGCTCCAGGTTGCGCAACTGAGCCAGCTTAGCGTCCTGTTCCTGAGCGATACGGGTAACTTCCTGAGAGTTATCAATAATCTCAGTCAACCAGGCACGCTGCTCGGCCTCAGTGTCGGGAATGTTATCGGTCAGGAGCTGCTGACGCTGGAAGGACTTACGCATCAAATCCTCAGCGCGCGCAATCTCCTGAGCGAACTCGGTGACCTGCTGATCGGTGTACTGGGCGCGCGCGAACTCCAGCTCCTGCTTTGCATGACTCATCGTCGTATCAGCCTGCAACAGGGCGCTACCGGCGCGAGTGCGCAGCTCCTCCAGCGGAACCTCCGGGATGGGGGAGTAGTTACGAGGCGCACCGTAGGAACGCTGAGGCTGCTGCTGAGCGTTCTTCTTCTTACGGCGACGGTACATCGCGTAACCACCAGCACCAACAGCTGCCGCCGCACCCACACCGAGCACACCGGTCACCACACCAGAAGAGCTACCGCTCTTCTGAGCCTGAATACCCTCAACCGCGGCAAGAGCCGCACCCGCATAGTCGCTGTTCTGCAGCTTCGGCTTAATGTAGTTCTGGTACACCTTCGTCTGCTGATCGCTCGAGAGGGTCTTGGTACTACCGGCCAAGAAATACGCCTGGCGGGACTCGGTAGCAATCACCAGCACCACATCGGCAGAACCCCAATTGTTCTTCGTGGCCAGCTCCTTCGTCCAGCTCGACGAAGTGGAGGGGTTCTCAAACTTATCAATGGTCACCACATGCAAATCCACATTGTATTTGCTGGACAGGTTCGAAATCTTAGACTTCAGGGTCGCGGTATCACCCAAGGAGTTCGTGGAATCGTACACGGTGGTGCCCGTAATCTGCATCGGCTCAGCAGCCAGTGCCGACGTGCTCAAAAATGCAGAACCAGCCGGCAGAACCACCGGGGCACAAGAAAGACCTGCCGCCAGCACTGTGGCACCCAAGATAGTGCGCAGGCGGGGGCGTGCGGGACGAATCTGACGCGCAAAGGCGTGCTCGGTCATGGTCTTTCCTCCGTTGTCGTGAAGTATGAGCGGACCTGCACTTCACGGCGTGCTTGAACATCGCACACCTTAGTGCTGGTCACATTATTAGTGTAGCGGTGGCAACGGTGCGCAGAAGCGCAGATGGGAAGCCTTGAGCGAATATCACCGTAATATTGCGCCGCTGTTTGCCACCTGTTTACCGACTTCCCAGGCTATATACAGGAAAGCCGGTATACAGGAAGGCCGGTATACGGGAAAACCGGTATACGGGAAGGCCGGGGCCTAGCCTCATGCTAGACCCCGGCTCACCGGCTATTCAGTCAGTTAGCGCCGACGCGCAATCTCCAGATTGCTCATCAGATGCTCCACTACCTCTGCGGCATTAACATCGTGGACCGACTGCACCATGCCGTCCACCACCTGAACCTTCGAAGACGAGGCGTACATCCAGCCCAAGAACTGCACATGATTCAGCAGCCTAGAACTGCAATCAGCCTGCTTGCGCATCTGCACCCACAGGAAGGGCGTAACCGGCACCCCACGGCCCTTATACACCTGAGAGTTAGAACGGGCGTCCAGAAGATCAGCGAGCGCCTCAATATTTTCGGTCAGCTCCTTCAAATCCTCATCAGCGGCAGAAGGGCCAACGAAATGCCGATCAACCAGACTCAAAGGCATGTAGCCGCTACAGCTGCTCGCCCATGCCAGCTTCAACCGCAGATTCTGCAGGCGAAGCACCTGCTGCAGAAGCCGCGAATGGGTACGCAACTCCGACAGCGGCATGGAAGATAGCCTCTTCTCCTCCGAAAGCAGACCCGCGGAGGAACCCTCCCCGGAAAACGCCTTATACGGATCCGAGACGCCCACTAGAAGCACCGGTCCCTCGTAGTGAACGAACGCCAGAACCTCGGGGACGCTCGAGAGGGAACGGATGCGCTCGCCAATGGTCGGCAGATCCTCCCCGTCCGGGGCGTACTGTTCGCGGCTGAACATCAACGTCTGGATAGGCTGCTCGGCAAGGTGCGGTGAGTAATGAGCAAGTGCCCGCAAATCGGTCACAATCTCCGCTAGAACGCCGTCCTGCTCGATTCGCAGAAGCTCCTGGAGAAGCTCAATGACAGAGCGCGCATGCAGGGTCAAGACAGCGGCGCAGAACTCCGCGTCCTGAAGCTCAAGACGCACCTGGTCCAGGCGCTCCTCCAACGTGGACTGCACGCCCTTGAGCTCAAACTCGCTCAGCTGTTCCGGGTTGAGCATACGGTGCGTACCATCCTCGCCGGAACGGTAGAAAAGCTCGCTAAACTCCAGCGTAGACTGAACGCCCTTCAACGCCCGCTCTCGCAACTGGGGCAGAACGTCAAAGGCAACTTCGGTCATCTCATTCCAGACCTTGGCCTCATCGATCTTCGACTCCTTGCGTGCGGTCTTCTTCCAGGTTTCGGCAAGCTGCATGGCGCGATCAAAATCGCTCAGCTCCACAAAAGCCGCCAGCTTCTGCGCGCTCTCACGCAGATAACGCACCGCGTAGAGGCGGTCGTTCAAAGATTCCGGGAGGGTATCCTCCAGCAGACGCCAACGGAAGGTGCGTTCAAAGCACTGCTCCGTCAGGCTAATGACGGCGGCACTCAGGGAGAACGCATGATCACGAGCAAAAGTGAAAGAACCCGGAGCCTGCGCCAGACGAGGCAGGGACGTATAGAACTCCAATGCCCCGCTCAGCTTCAGCCGAGATTGCCGAATGGTTTCTTCCAGCTCGGCGGCGAGGACAGCGCGGTCTGCCTCCGGGGTTTCTTTGAAACTGTGCAGCGGAGAAACCTGCGCACGCTCCAGCGTCTGCAGGTTCATGACCGCACGCATGAGGTAGTTCTCGAGAATCTCGATCTGCTGCCATCGCTGACGCTGATTCAGCGGAACATGATTCTCCGTCGTGCCCACCAGCAGATGCTGCGGCACACCGCTAATTGACGGCAGTGTAAAGACCTCATCCTCAGACGTACCGACCGAAAGAACCATGGGGTAGCGGCTGCGCTGGGCGTTCTCGAGCGGGAAAATGAGTTTGTGGTTGGTACTCAGATCAAACGGATCGGAAGGCTTACTCTCAGGAGCCTGCTGGGTAGCCTCATTCTGTGGGCGCTCTTGACGCTGCGCTGGGGTGTTCTGCTGTGCCGAGGCGTTCTGGGGCGCGCCCTGCTGCTCCTGGCTCTCTGCCGTAGAAGAACTGGAGGCGCCACCTACCTGCATCGGCTCCAGTGGGGACGGCGCCGCCACCGGCTGAGGAGGCTGAGGCGAGGGCGCCTGAGCCTGTTGAGTTTGGTGAGTCTGCTGAGCCTCGACAGCCTGATCCGGCTCAGGGGGCGGGGACTGCGCTGGGTTCCGGGGCATTGCAGACGCCTGGTTCTGCGAGGGGTTCGGTACCTGGTTCTGAGCAGGACTCTGTGCCGACTGCTGAGCGCTATTACTCGGCTGTGCCTGCTTCGGCTGGTAGTGCATTGGGTAGCTTACCGCGCCCTGTACTTGCTGTGAAGGAACCTGCTGCGGCGGTACCTGCTGATTCATCGCCTGGTTCTGCTGCTGTTGCAGCACCTGCCGCCTAATCTCACGCGCACGACGGCGTGAGGGGCTCAACGACGCGAACAACGCTACCGCCGCGCAGATCAGAACAAATATAAGCAACGCGTACAGGCGGGTTGCGCCGTCCAAAGAAGACGCCACCGCCGCGGGCGTGACCGGCGGCGCGCCAAGAAGAGCGAAAACAGCAGAAATAATCCTCATAGCTTCACCATAACCCAGCTAAATCCCCGGTGCTCGCAACGCCGTTGCCTTACCGCATACTAAAAGGGAAGTAGCCGGGGCGCCGGTGCTTTCCGCCGGTTCCTCCCGCGCCCGCATCAAGGTTAAAAGACGATGCGGCGCAAGCCCTCATGCAGGGGCTCACGCCGCGTCGATCATCACTCAACTCACTATCACACCCGGGCCGGTCCTCACACCGACCCTTCGGGACATACTGGGGATTCTCGCCCCTTCCGGTGCTGGGCTCTCATCTCCTGCCCCGGAAAACTATCAAACTTTATGCTTTACCTACCGGCGGTCAATGCATGGGTAGCCAGCGGTTGCGCCAACTCGGTATTTTTCCGCACGATGACGGCGGTACATCATTCCCGAGCAACACGCCACAATACCTGCACCGATGCCGATGGAGCTTGCCAAGATCGCACAGAAAATCAAGGTTCCGATCATCATGGGTTTCTCCTTTGCCTTTGTCCTTTGGTTTTGTCCTCGCCTCTATGTGTCTTCAACATTACGGGCCGACTCTGTGTTCAAGCTGTGTATGCGGGCGCGTCATGCTGTGTAAACCGTGGAGAAAAACCGAGTGCTTTAAAAGAAGAAGCCTGGGAGTGCCGAAAATAGCGAACAAACCCCAGGAAATAAGCTAATTTTCACGGAATGGTAGAGCACTCCATACCGGATAAGTTGCACCAGATGAAAAAATTGGGAGAAATTCCCAGGGAACTCCCCGATAACCAACAGCAAAAAGATATAGAACGGCATAAAACACCCTATACAGTAGAAAGATAGCGTGCGCCCAGGGTGACGCACACGCTCGATTCATAGGAGAACTCATGACTCAAAACAACGGATGGTCTTACGACGGCAATGACGGCGTCACGGATGCAACCCGTCCCATGCAGAACGTAAACGGACAGGCAAACTACCAGCAGGGTCAGAATGCATACCCCCAGGCAGCCGCTTCTCCCGGATACGCCTACCCCCAGGCAGGTGCCGCTCAGGCTACTTTGGCACAGCCTGCACCCCAGAACACCGATAACAACAAGCGTTACGGTGCCGGTGTTGTGCTCACCGCAGCCCTGCTCGCAGCCCTCGTCGGTGGCGGCGTTGGTGCGGGCGTCGGAGGCGGCATCGCAGCCTCGAACAACAGCTCCTCCAGCACCTCCTCCCGAGGCTCCGTCAGCTCTAACATCAGCAACTCTTCCACCGTGGCAGGCGTAGCAGAAACCGCGAAGAAGGTCCTGCCCTCCACCGTGACCATCGTCGCTTCGAACGGCTCATCCTCCGGCGGCGGTAGTGGCGTTATTCTCGACAAGGAAGGCCACATCCTCACCAACCACCACGTGGTCACCCTCGAATCTTCCAGCGCCGCATCCACCATTGAGGTGCGCCTGAGCGACGGCACCGTGCGCACCGCATCCGTGGTGGGCCTGGACTCTGCAGCTGACCTGGCGGTCCTGAAGATTAGCCCCTCCGGCCTGGACCTGCAGCCCATCACCTGGGGTGACTCCTCCAAGCTGGTCTCCGGCGAGGCTGTGGTTGCCCTCGGTGCACCGTATCGTCGTAGCGAATCGGTGACCGCCGGCGTAGTCTCGAACGTCAACCGCGTGCAGCCTGCTGACGCGAAGGGCCAGAACTACATCCCCATGATTCAGGTTGACGCTCCCATCAACCACGGTAACTCCGGCGGCCCGCTGGTGAACCTCAAGGGCGAACTGGTTGGCATCAACGCGCAGGGCCAGGCAAGCCAGGACGGCGGCACCGCCGATGGTATGGCGTTCTCCATTACCTCCAACTACGCCAAGCGCATCTCCTCCGAGATCATCGCCAATGGTAAGGCAACCCACGGCTACCTGGGCGCAAGCGTGAAGAACAGCCCGGCGGACACAGGTTCGGGTTCGTCCAGGCTCATCTCCGGTGGCGTTGAAATTGTCTCGGTAGAATCTAACAGCCCCGCCGCCAAGGCAGGTCTGCGCGCTGGCGATGTGGTGATTGAAGCCGACGGCCACCCCATCACCAAGAGCGAAGAACTCAACGGCACCGTACGTGCGGCAGCGGCAGGCTCCAATCTGAAGCTGAAGATCAAGCGCGGATCTTCCACCCAGGACATCACCGTGACCCTGGGCAACGCCGACAGCCAGAAGTAACTCCTCGCTCCTGAAGTAGTAGCACTGAAGTAGCAATACGGTGTAGCTGAGAAACACTCGCTCAGTCGGGACTGCTCGGTCAGTCTAAATAACGCTCACAATAAAGATGCTCCCACCCCATACGCGGGGTGGGAGCTTTGTTTTTAACACTCTAAGATTGCGGCTCAGCAAGATTACGGCGCAGTAAGATGACGGCTCAGCGCAGAGCGTTAGGATTCCTCAAGGATTGCCCGAACCCTGCTCTGCAGAGCCGGGATAACCTCCCGCTCAAACCACGGATTCTTCGCCTGCCACCTAAAATTCAGCGGCGAAGGATGCACCAACGGCAGGAACTTCGGAAGATAAGACTCCCACGCACGAACCGTCTCCGTCAGGTTCTTCTGCGCCTTCGGGGCGTGCACACCATCCAGATAATACTTCTGCGAGTATGCACCCACCAGCAGAATCAGCTGAACATCCGGCATGAGCTCCAGCAGCTGCGGATGCCACTTGGGCGCGAAATCCTTACGCGGCGGGTTATCGCCGTGCGCGCCCTTGCCTGGGTAGTAAAAATCCATCGGTAGCAGTGAAATCAGTTCAGGATCGTAGAACTGCTCATCCGTTACGCCCAGCCACTCGCGTAGCTTCACACCGCTCGGGTCATTCCACGGGATACGGCTCTCCTGCGCGGCACGCCCAGGAGCCTGACCAATTACCACAATACGGGCATGAGGCGACGCCGAATAGACTGGCTCCCAACCCTGCTCCGTGAACTCCCTATTCTGCGGATCTAAACGAATCTGCTCGGCCAGGGGAGGGGGCGTCTCCAGAATCTGCTGAACCAGAGACTCCGGCAGATTATGGTGTGCTACAGCCATGCTAGATGGCGCCTCCCTCAAAACCGTTCTGACGCCACGCCTCAAACACAGCGATGGACGCAGAATTAGCCAGGTTCAGCGAACGGCGGCCCGGCTTCATCGGAATCTTCACCCGCTCAGTCACGTGCGGGTCCTGCTGAACCTCAGCGGGCAGACCCACCGACTCCGGACCAAACATGAACACGTCACCGGGACGGTACTCAATATCCGCGTACGAGGTCGAAGCAGTCGTCGTAAACGCAAAAACACGCTCCGGAGCGAGAGCCTGCCACGCATCCTCAAGGGTCTCATGAACCGTCACCACCGCCAGGTCGTGATAGTCCAGACCCGCACGGCGCAGATGCGCATCATCAAAGTTAAAACCCAGCGGCTTCACCAGGTGCAGCTCAGCACCAGTAATCGCCGCCAAACGGATAGCGTTGCCGGTATTGCCGGGAATCTCAGGGGTATAGAAAAGAATCTTGAACACGTTCCTAAGTGTACCGCGCAGCCTACAAACAGCCCCCGAACAGCCCCGCACGTCCGGGGCAGTAGCGCTCGCCGACCCGCCGCAGGTGAACACGCCTAGAAGAGCGCGGTTAGAGCGCGATAAAATAAGCGAGGCGCAAACCGCCAAACAACCCAGCAGGAGGAACCATGAGCGCAGAAACCAACCGTCAGAACGGCCGCGTCTACCTCGACCACGCCGCCACCACCGACGTACTGCCCGCCGCCATCGACGCCATGGTCGAACAGATGCGCAACGGCGGCAACCCCTCCTCCCTGCACGCCGTAGGACGCGATGCCCGCGCCACCGTCGAATACGCCCGCGAACGCATCGCCCGCGCCATCGGAGCCGACCCCGCCGAGGTTATTTTCACCTCCGGCGGCACCGAAGCGGACAACCTCGCCGTCAAGGGCATCTACTGGAAGCGCCGCGAAGAAGACCCGCAGCGCACCCGAATTCTCGTCTCCTCCATTGAGCACCACGCCGTGGAAGAAACCTGCGAATGGCTCGAAAAGGCAGAAGACGCGCAGCTCGAATGGATCCCCGTAGACGAGCACGGTAGCGTCAACCCGCAGACCGTCCGCGAACTCATCGAAAAGAACCCCGAAGACGTCGCGCTCGTGACCGTCATGTGGGCAAACAACGAGGTCGGCACCGTACAGCCCATCCCCGAAATTGCCGCTATCGCCGCCGAGTACGGCATTCCCGTGCACTCGGACGCGGTGCAGGCATTCGGCGCGGTCCCCATCGACTTCCACGCCAGCGGGGTGGCGACCCTCGCAATCTCCGGCCACAAAATCGGTGGCCCCATGGGCATCGGCGCGCTCGTTGCAACCCGCGCCGTGCAGATGACCCCCGTCCTACACGGCGGCGGCCAGGAACGCTCCGTACGCTCCGGCACCATTGACGCACCCGCCATCGCAGGTTTTGCAGAGGCCGCCGTGCACTCGGTACAGCACCTTGACGAAGAATCCGCCCGCATCGCCGCGCTACGCAACGAACTCGTTGCCGCAATTAGCGCGCTCATCCCGCAGGCACACCTGAGCGGCGAAAACCCGCTCACCGAAGAATACCCCGGCCAGAAGCGACTGCCCGGCAACGCCCACTTCACCTTCGAAAACGCAGAAGGTGACACCCTGCTCTTCCTGCTGGACATGCAGGGCATCAGCAGCTCCACCGGCTCCGCCTGCAACGCCGGGGTGACCCGCCCCTCCCACGTGCTCATGGCAATGGGCATGGACGAAGACACCGCCCGCAGCGCCCAGCGCTTCACCCTCGGCCACTCCACCACCGGAGCCGATATTGCGCGCCTCATCGCGGCACTACCCGCCGCCTACGAGCAGGCAGCAAAGGCGGGGCTGTCCTCGCAGCTGCCGGACGCCTCCCGCTGGCACTAAAAGACAGAAGAGAAGATACCGAACCGCCCTCAGCCTTGCCATCTCAGCGTTCGCTGAGGGCTGGCTGAGGGTGCACTGCCCAATATCCCGCCGAGCCCCTGCGTACAATGGGTAGCTACAGTAACGGAAAGTCCGCCCGCACAGTAGGGCGCACCTTTCTAAAGGCTCAACACAACAGAAGGATAGGCAGTGAAAATTCTTGCAGCTATGAGTGGCGGCGTTGACTCCGCAGTCGCCGCAGCCCGCGCCGTAGAAGCAGGACACGAAGTAGTCGGCGTTCACCTCGCCCTATCCCGCATGCCCGGCACCCTGCGCACCGGCTCCCGCGGCTGCTGCACCCGCTGCAGCGGCTGCTCCGGCTGCTGGTTCCGCAAAGGCACCGCACACCTTCGAGGTTTCCCCCAAGCGTGGCACCGTCGAGAAGACCGCACGTATCCGCCAGGTTATTGCAAAGCGTATGCGTGAGTCCCTGGACATCTCCACCCAGCTGACCCAGGTCACCGAGGTTGACGTGACCCGCATCGTTCAGCTGCGTGCAAAGGCTAAGGACGGCTTCGCTGCTCGTGAGGGCGCTAAGCTGACCTTCCTGCCCTTCTTCATCCAGGCAACCGCTGAGGCTCTGCAGCAGCACCCCGCTCTGAACGCTTCCATGACCGAGGACTTCAAGCAGATCACTTACCACGGCTCCGAGAACATCGCTATTGCTGTGGACACCCCCAAGGGTCTGCTGGTTCCCGTCATCAAGAACGCTTCTGACCTGGGCATTGCTGGCCTGGCAAAGGCTATTGGCGACCTGGGTGGCCGCGCACGTACCGGCGATATCTCCCCCGAGGAGCTGTCGGGTTCGACCTTCACCATCACCAACATTGGTTCCTTCGGTGCACTGTTCGACACCCCGATCATCAACCAGCCGAACGTTGCAATCCTCGGTACCGGTTCCATCGTGAAGCGCCCCATGGTTGTTAAGGATGTTGACGGTAACGACGTTATCGCTATCCGCTCCATGTGCTACCTGTCCCTCACCTACGATCACCGCGTGGTCGACGGTGCGGACGCTGGTCGCTTCCTGCACACCCTCAAGACCCGCCTGGAGGAGGCAAACTTCGAGTCTGAGCTGGGCCTCTAAGACCTGCAAAGATTCAAGGAAGTTTCCTTGTGGCGGTGCCCTGATGGGTAACCGAGCGTAGCTCTCCGGGTTTTCCCGGACGGTGAGCAAAAGGCGGCGGCTCCATCCACTTCGGTGGGTGGGGCCGCCGCCTTTGCTGTGTCTGCTTTTTGTTGTGTCCGCGTTTCTACAGTGTCAGCTGTACGGTGTCAGCTATACAGCATCAGCTATGCAGGGACGGGCTCGGCGCGGGCTATCTCCCAGCCTTTCTCCCCGCGGTGCAGGTCGAAGATGACTTTTTGGCGGGTGACGCCGTTTTCTTCGCTGAGTTTGCGGGCTTCCTGCTCGGTTTTATCGGCGCGGTAGCCGGGTGCGGAGACCACCGCCATCACGCGGATATTCTCTCCGTCGCGGCTGAGTTCTTCGGCGGTATCCAGGGTGAGCTCGGCGCCGCCTCGCATGCGCCGTTCGTGGTTTCGCTGGTCGATGAGGGCTCGCAGGATTTGTTCGCCCCGCGATGCATTATCCTCTGCACTCTGATCCTGTGTTGCCGTGCCGCCGGGTGCCTGCTCCCCCGCTGCGTTCACAGCCTGATCGGATACAGCCTGAGCGGATACGGGCTGTGCCGTTGCCGGGGCGTTCTGCCCGTAGAGGGTGAACCCGAGAGGCAGCGCGATAGCCCCCAGCGCGAGCGCGGCGATGCCCAGCCGTGCCCCCAGTCCCAGCCGCGCGGTGGGGCGGGTGAACGCTCCGCGTAGCACCGTGAGGCGGGATGTGCCCGTCGCGTCTGTGTTCTTTGGGGCGGGCGTAGTCTTTGCGGGGCTCGTTGCGGAACTCTTCGCGGGGCTCAATGGCTTCTTCACGCCCGGTTTCTTCACGCGAGGCAAACGTTCCGCGAGGTAGCGTTGCGTCTTCTGCGCCTTTGAGAGCTTCTGTACCGGTGCAGGCTCCACTGCTGCGGGAATTAGGGCGCGGGCTCTTTCTGAACAGCTCAGGTAGACGTTCAGCGGGCGAGGCGGCACCTCTTCCGCGAGGGCGACCACGGAGCTCAGTCCGGCGAGTGCCGCCTCCTGGGCGGGTGCGTCCAGCAGGTATTCGAGGGCTCTGCCGAGGCGTTCAATCCATTCGCTACTGGGTGCTCCTTCGGTTGCGGTGCCGGTGGCTCCCATGTGCGGTGAGACCATGCGCAGTGAGAGGGGTACACGGGCGGCGGAGGGTTCCGGTGTGTGCCCGCAGGCAGCTTGCCAGAGCAGGGCGGCTGCAGAGCGTGTGTAGTTGCCCAGGGCGGCGGTGAGCTGTTCCGTGTCTTGAGGAGCTGCTTCACGATAGACGGCATCAGGTAGCAGGAGTTTGGGCACTCCGGCGGCGCTCAGAGCAATATATTCGGCGCTGAGTTCGGCGCGTCGCTCCCCTACCTTTTTGAGGCTGCCGAGCGCCCGGTGCAGGGTTCGCGCCAGGGTCATGATTTCGGCGGGCGTCAGGGTGCGAGCGCGCAGGAGCTTGTCGAGGGTGCCCGCGTCGAGGGGCTCATACCAGAGGCACAGCTGATCGGTGCTATCGGCACTCTCACCAGTAACGGCACTTTCACCAGTAACAGCGTGGAGCTTGGCGAGTCCGGGCGCGTTACGTAGGACGGCGGCTGCCTGCGGGGTCTGGGCGTGCCCCTGAGCGGATGCATCCGTGTTTTCCTCGAACCCGTACCCGTTGGCTGCCGGCCGCAGAGCAGATGCGATAGAAGCTGGCGGTGCGGCGGGAGCGGACAGGGCAGGCTGAGGAATGGTGCGCAGGGTGTAGCGTCCGGGGTGCGCGGAGGGTACGGCGGGTACGCCCTCGGTGGTTTCGCCCCGGTACTCGACAATCTGCAGGGTGGGTAGAGCCGGGTTGGCGATGCTTTCCAGAACGTGTGCTTCTTTGCTTCTCATACCATCATGTTATCAAACTACATCAAATAATATCTTTAAGCATACTAAAATACTTCAAGCACTCCAAAGAATCCCATAGGTTAATTCAGGTATTTATCTGCCCCTTCAACCCTCCTACCCCTGAGCACACCCTCATGTAACATTCCGGCGTGTTCGCTCATCACGTGATTCAGGGCGCCCTAATTTTCTTCCCTCCACTAGCAGTACTAAGGTAGAAAGTATGTCTGTGACGATTGAACGCGTGGGCTTCGCCCCGAACTATGTGAACTATGTTGAGTGCTTGGATGAGCAGTACCGCATCCACGATGAGGTGGCTAACCGCACCCGCCAGAATACGATTCTTCTACTTGAACACGAGCCCGTGATTACCGCAGGTAAACGCACCGAAGACCACGAGTACCCCGCAGACAAGTCCACCCCCGTCGTCAAGATTGACCGCGGCGGCAAGCTGACCTGGCACGGCCCCGGCCAGCTGACCGGCTACCCGATTCTGCGTCTGCCCGAGCCCATTGACGTGGTGGCGTATGTGCGCATCATCGAGGAAATCATCATTAACGTCCTGGCTGGTCTGGGCATTAAGGGTGAGCGTGTTGAGGGACGTAGCGGCGTGTGGATTCTGGGCGACGGCGTCACCCAGGACAAGAAGATCGCGGCGCTGGGCATGCGCGTTTCGCGTAACACCACCATGCACGGCTTCGCGATTAATTGCTGCAACGATACCGCGCCTTTCCAGCAGTTCATTCCCTGCGGTATTAGCGATGCCGGTGTGACCACTATTTCGGAGCAGCTGGGCCGCACCGTCACCCCCGCCGATATTTTGGAGCCGCTGGAGGCGGAGCTTCTGAAGTACCAGGATCGTCTAGCGGAGTCCTTCGAGCCCGTCGCGGCGCAGGACTAAACGCAGAGCTAAACGCTGGGTTAAACGCAACCGAGAAGCATCGAACGGGCCGTGCACGTAACGCATCCGGCTTGTTCGTCATATACGAAAACCAGTTTCACCTACGCCTGAGCGGGCGTAAAATAGATGATGGCCCACCTGCACAGAGGGCACATCGAGACCAAGGAGAAGACTTTTGAGCACCGCACCTGAAGGACGCAAGCTACTGCGTGTGGAGGCCCGCAACGCTGAGGTTCCCATTGAGAAGAAGCCTCACTGGATTAAGACCAAGGCTATTGTTGGCCCCGAATACAACGAGATGCGCGAGCTGGCTCGCGGTCAGGGTCTGCACACCGTGTGTGAAGAGGCCGGCTGCCCCAATATTTACGAGTG
>NZ_CALJRY010000369.1 GCF_937976295.1 uncultured Rothia sp.
AAGCTTAGCCTGCTCTCATTCGATTTTTATCCCAAACCGGCATAGGGTGGAGAGAGTACACGAAAGGAACCACCATGCCCGCACCTAACGGATGCTGCCGCTCTCAGAAGGCATGCGCCTCCCCCACTGCATCTGCCGCCGTCGCATCTAACGCAACTGAATCTAACGCAGTCGACACCGCAGCGGCTGAATCTTCTGCGCGCGTCTTTTCCCGCCGCGCAACCCTTATCACCGGTGCCGTCGCATCCGGTGCGCTGCTCGCATCCTGCGCTGAGGGTGACTCCAACGTCACCGCACCCGAAGGCACCGTTGAGGTAGGTTCCGCCTCCGCAGTGGGTGTGGGTAAGGCAGCACGTCTGACCCACGGCTCCACGACCGTTATCGTCTCCCAGCCGTCTTCAGGCGAATACAAGGCGTTCAGCACCGTCTGTACCCACCAGGGCTGTCAGGTGCAGGTTCAGGACTCCAACCGTATCGTGTGCCCCTGCCACGGATCCGAGTTTGCTGTAGCTGACGGCTCGGTCGTGCAGGGCCCTGCGGAGGCACCCCTGACCAGCTACCCGGTGCAGGAGAAGGGCGGCAAGCTTTTCGTCAGCGGCACTACTAACAATTCCTAAAACCGGCAGCTTAGAATACGTGTAGCAAAGCCCCGCCCATCACGATCGATGGGCAGGGCTTCTTGGTTTGTCGCTGAGCGCCTGCTATTGCGACGCGCTACTGCGAGAAGCTCAGGCGGCACATCCAGGTACACGACCGCTTAGCGGGCGTGCTTAGCGGGTGTGGCGCGGCTTCTGGCCCTCTTCACGAGCGAACGGCACCTTATCGCCAGCCAGCTGCGCACGCAAATCCTTGATAATGGTCTCCGCGGTCAGGCCGACCTCCTCCAGAATCTGCTCGCGAGAAGCGTGCGGAATGAACTCCGACGGAAGACCCAGCTCGCTCAGCGCGGTATCCACACCAGCCGCACGCATTTCTTGGCGGATGTGCGAACCCACACCGCCGGAACGCACGCCGTCCTCAATGGTCACCACAATGCGGTGATCACGAGCCAACTCAATGACCGAAGACGGCACCGGCATCACCCAGCGCGGGTCAACCACGGTGGACTGGATACCCTCGGCGGCAAGCACCTTCGAAGCTTCCAGAGCCACACGAGCCATAGCGCCCACGGCAACGAACAATACGTCACGCTGACCGGTCTCCGGGTGGGGTTCACCGGTGCGTGCCAGCACGTCCACACCGTCGCTGCGACGCTCCAGGGCGGGAATGTCCTCGCCCACGGAGCCCTTCGGGTAGCGAATCACGGTCGGTGCGTCGTTGATAGCTACAGCCTCACGCAGCTCTTCGCGCAGGGTCGCGCCATCACGCGGAGCCGCCAGGTGCAGACCCGGGATGAACTGCAGCATCGCCAAATCCCACATGCCGTGGTGGCTTGCGCCGTCCGGGCCGGTAATGCCGGAGCGGTCCAGCACCACGGTCACGCCCGCCTTGTGCAAGGCAACATCCATGAGCAACTGGTCAAAGCCGCGGTTCAGGAAGGTTGCGTAGAGGGCAACCACCGGGTGCATACCGCCGTACGCCAGGCCGGCGCTCATCGCCACGGCGTGCTGTTCAGCGATACCCACGTCAATAACGCGCTCGGGGTGGCGCTTCTGGAATTCACGCAGACCCACGGGAATAAGCATCGCACCGGTAATACCGACGATGTTCTCCTGCTCATCCGCAATATCTGCGATTTCGCGGCCAAAGACACCGGTCCATGACTCGGAGGTGCTGGCAGAGACATCCTCACCGGTCAGCGGGTCAATCTGGCCCACCGCGTGGAACTGGTCGTCCTCATTCGCGCGGGCGGGCGCGTAGTCGTGGCCCTTCTCGGTAATGGCGTGCACAATCACCGGACCAGCATAGTTCTTTGCCGCGGTCAGTGCGTTCTCCACAGCTTGCTGGTCGTGACCGTCAATGGGGCCCACGTACTTCATGCCCAGGTCTTCAAAAATGCCCTTGGGTACGACGACGTCCTTAATGCCTGCCTTCATGCCGTGCAGGCCGCGGTACACCATCTGGCCGACGGGACCGCCACGCTGCAGGCCAATACGCACCGCATCCAGGGCTTTGTCATAGCGGTGATCGAGGCGCACACGATCCACCTGCTGCTGCACACCGTGCTTGAGCTCAGACAGCTGGTTCGCGAAACCGCCAATGGTCGGCGCGTAGGAGCGGCCGTTATCGTTGACCACAATCACGACCTTGCGGGTGCGGTCGGCAGCAATATTGTTCACTGCCTCCCACGCCATGCCGCCGGTCAGCGCGCCGTCACCAATAAGAACCACGGTGTAGCGGTCATCTTCACCATTGAGCTTGTGCGCGCGAGAAATACCGTCAGCCCACGAAATCGAGCTGGAGGCGTGCGAAGAAGCAATAATGTCGTGCTTAGACTCGCCGCGATCCGGGTAACCCGACAGGCCACCCTTCTGACGCAGAGTCTTAAACGCGTGACGACCAGTCACCAGCTTATGCACATAGGACTGGTGGCCGGTGTCGAAAAGAATCTCGTCCTTGGGAGATTCAAAAACACGGTGAATGCCGAGGGTCAGCTCCACAACGCCCAGGTTCGGGCCCAAGTGACCGCCGGTCGCCGACACATTCGTCACGATGAACTGGCGGATCTCCTTAGAGAGCTCCTCCAGCTGCTCGTAGCTGAGGTTCTGCAGATCCGCCGGAGACTGAATACCCGGGAGCAACTTAGCGGTGGCGCCATCGCCAAGGCTGTAGTCTGCGGTGGGTGCGCCACCGGCGGCGCTATTCGGGGTCTCCTCCTGCGGCAATGCGTTTTCAGCGGGCATACACCCACACTCCTCAAGGTCGGGGCACGGCTCATTCCGTGCGTTGGTTCTTCAATGATTCTACCGTTTACAGTGCCAAAAAGCAGATTTATGCGCCCGCAGAGCAAGACGCACTGGGTTGAGCGAAAACAGCCTGAAATAACCCCTAGTGGGCAGGCCGGTGAACAGCCCAACCCGCCCAACACGGCGATTATTTGCTTCTTTGTTACGGCGACTAGCTATGCGCTACTTGTTGCCCGCTACTTGGTGCGGCGGCGGCGCGGACGAGGCTTCGCCGGAGCACGCTCAAAAAGCGCCACCGACTCCACATGATGCGTATTCGGGTACATATCAAACGCCCGAAGCTGCACCATGTCCCAACCCAGCTCACGCAAAATACCGGTGTCACGACCCAGGGATGCCGGGTCGCACGCCACGTACAGAATACGCTTGGGGTCCAGCGCATCCAGGCGTTCCAGGGTGGTTCGGTTCGCACCCTCACGGGAGGGGTCAAGGACCACCGCATCAATGGCGGGGATTTCACCAAACTCAAGGGCAGTCTTCAGGTCCACCAGGTGGCGTGCCACATCACCGCGAATCACCTCAATGCGGGTGTCCGCCGAGTTCTCGGTGCGGGAGCAACCATCCGGCGCGAAGTTCGAGCGCGCATCCTTATGGGTCACCGGGGAACCCTCAATGCTGACGACGGTACCCGTTGCACCCACGGCATCCGCGAGCGCGGCGGTGAACAGGCCCGCGCCGGCGTACAGGTCGAGGGTGCATTCGCCTTCCTGCGGGCGGAGCATGGTGAGCATGGTTCCGACCATGGTGGAGGGGGCGGCGCGGTGAATCTGCCAGAAGCCGCCGGCGGATACCTGGTAGCTGAATCGGCGGGAGCCGAAGGTGACTTCTTCGGTGACGGAACGCAGGCCTGCACCGAGCAGCTGGTCGCCTTCGGGTACGCGGCGGTAGGGGCTGTGGGAGGAGCCGGGGCGGCCGCGTTTGGGTTTGCCGTTGGAGGTGGACTGCGGGGTGAAGAAGAGGGAGATTTTGCGCTTGGCGAGTAGCCCCCAGGCGTCGGCTGCCTGCTGTTCGATGTCGTGGGCGACTTCTTCGATGGAGAAGCGCGGGTCGACGATGAACTGCAGGAGAATCCTGCCGCGGGAGGAGACGGTTGCTTCTACTTCGCGTACGCCGCGCAGGTTCAGCTTCTCAAGCTGCAGGTTGCGCAGTTCGGGTGCGGCGAGGGGAAAGTCGATAACCGGCACGGGCTGGGAGGCGCGGTAGGGGTGCATGCCGATGCGCCAAGTGACGGCGGGGCTCTTCTTGCCGCTGTTCTTCTGGCTGTCAGATTCGTTGCCGGGCTGGATGCGGACCTTGGTCACGTTGTAGCGCACGCGGGTACGCCAGGACAGGCCCTCGTTGTTATCGCGCAGGGGAAGCTCTTCAACGATGAGGTTGGTCAGCAGGGGCGATTCGAGGGGCAGGCCGCCCAGTCGGTTGATTTGGGTGCGAACGATATCGGTCTTGTAGCGTCGCTGCTCGGCCAGGCTGATGTGGCCGTATTCCATGCCGCCGAGCAGTTCGGGTACGCCGGTTGCTGCGGCGCGTTCCTCTTCGGTGGCGAGCGCATCCGCCTGGATCCAGGGGTGGGGGCGGCGCGCCAGGGAGGGTACGGGTACGGAGATGACGTCTGCGAAGTAGAATCGGCGCTTGGGGCCGATTGCGGTGATGCGCACTTCTGCCTGCTCGCCGACGATGCCGTGACGCACGAAGATGACGCCCTGTTCGGTGCGCGCTACGAAGGCACCGCCGTGCGCGGGTGCCTCACAGGTGACGGTGAGGGTCTGCCCGACGCTGTATCCGTCTACGTTGTTGGAGGCGGCAGGCGTGGTAGCAGTGTGAGTCACAGCATTGTCTCCTAAAGAATCACTTAATGTGAACTATTTTACACCGGATTGTACCTTTGCTCCGGTTCCGACGCCCCGCAATGGGCGCCTCCTCATTTGCAAAAGGCGAAGTCCAGCCCCTATCAGGGGCTATTTGGGTGAGTTGCGTAGCGAGTAGCGAAGCGAACAGCGCAGCGCCGGGCGGGGCAGAAACCTACCGCTCGGTACGCTTCCGCCCGTTGTTCCGGCCCTGCACCGTAGCGTCTGCCTCGTGCAGGCGGCCGCGGTACACCGCGTGGCGGTTGCTCTGAATCAGTTCACGGCCACCACCGGCAGAACGAGTAATCTTCGGGGCGATAGCTGACGTTGAGTCCTCTGCTTCTACCGTTGATTCTTCGCCGTGTAAACGCTGATCAAAAATCTCATCATACACCTCATCCTCGTGCATCGCCCAGGGTACGGTTGCCGTCATGACGCCCGGCTCGTGTAGAAGCGCCCGCTTGAGGCGGCGCACCGTGCGGCGGTGCAGAAGACGCTGCCACCAGTGCTGCACCACGAATTCCGGCAGGTATACGACCAAAATATCGCGGGGTGACTTCTTGCGGCGGCGGCGAATGTACGAGACGACAGCGTTCACCGTGTCACGGTACGGCGAATCAATGACCGACAGCGGCACCGGAATGCCGAGGGCGTACCAGCGTTTCTTCACGATTTCCAGGGCGGCGCGGTCATTATTGACCGTCAGTGCCTCAATCGTGGAGGGACGACCGGCGCGCGCATAGGAGAGGGCACGAACCACCGGGCGGCGCACACGCTCCACGTACACGATGGCGTGCACACGCGAAGGCAGTGCCGCCACATCGGCAACGGATTCGGCGTTCAGGGGGATGTCCAGGGCGGCATCCACCGCATCGTAGTGGCGGCGAGTCACAACCATACCTCCAACCATCAGGGCAATCATTCCAAGGGAGAGCCACGCACCGGCGGCGAACTTCGTCACCACGACGATGACCAGCACCGCGGCGGTCACAATCACACCCACCGCTGAGACCGCAATATCGCGTAGCAGGGCGCGGCGCGGCATCTGCGCCAAGGTAACACGTAGCAGGCGCATGCGGTAGCGCACCACCGCAAGCTGCACTAGCACCATGGACAGGCACATGCCCACAATGTACAGCTGAATCAGCGAGTACACGTCCGAACCGAAAACGGTGGTGAGGAAAACAGAAATCGCAGACAGCGCCAGCACGCCGTTCGCGTACAGGCCGCGCGAATCCACGCTGCGGAAGAACACCGGCAGGTACTGGTAATCAGCCAGCGACGAGGCAATCACCGGGAAGCCGGTAAACGCAGTCAGCGAGGCAATAATCAGCACGCCCACCGTGGCAAACACCAGCAACTGCGCGAAGAACGGAACACCCTGATAAATCGCCAAAGCCACCTGGTACAGCGCCGGCTTCTGGTGGAAGTACTCCCCCGGCGTGTGCCCGTCAATGAACAAGAAACGGGTCGTATCGTGCACCATGTGCACGCGGGTTGCCGCCGCAAAACCGAGCAGGCTCACCAGCAGGACCGAAGTAATCAGGCCCATCAGCATCATGGTGACCGCCGCATTATATTTCTTCGGGCGGCGGAAATACTTCACAGAATTAGAAATCGTAGAAACACCCGAGAACGCCACCAACCCGGCGGAGAAAGAACGCGCCAGAAGCAACATCAGCGCCAAGCCTTCCATGGCATAATCCTGGTATTCGGGGACAATCACGTAGGTTGCCGATTCAGCCAGCGGCAGAGTACCGGTGGCGGCACGAATCCAACCCACGATGAGGGTGACCCCCAACAGCGCCAAGAACACGTACAGCGGCCAGTACGCAATCTTGCCCAGCAGCTGCACGCCGCGCAACGCAAACAGCGTCAGGGCAACAATGAGCAGCACCGCGATGAGGGTGCGCCAATCCTGAATCTGCGGGTACAGCGCCACCAAAAACGAGGACGCCGAAGACATCGAAACCGCCACCGTGAGCGTATAGTCCATCAGCGAGGATGCACCCATCACAATCGAGGGCAGCGCACCCAGTTTGCGGTGCACCAGCTGAATATCGCCCTCGGAAGCGATCTGGTTAATGTTGTAGCGGTAGGTGCCAATCACCAGCAGACCCACCATCGCCACACCCAAACCAATCCAGGGCGAAAAAGCGAGCGCCGACGCACCCGCGGCGGCAAGGGTCAGGATCATCTGGTCGGCGGCGTAGGCGACCGAGGAAATACCGTCGGCACCGAAAAGAGGCAGGGCGTAGCGCTTCGGCAGCGCGACTGCCGAAAGATTTCGCGTGCTGACCGGCTGACCGGTCAGGGCGATGCGCATCTTATCCCAACGATTCCTCACGCTGTTAAGGCTATCGGTCGCGGCTTCAAAGCTCAATTTTATTCACCCGAATTGTGGGCGTTGCGAACGGAATATCACGGAGCCTCGGCGCGGAACCTCACCCGCCCATTACACTGGTAGAGGTAGGCGGTAACGCCTTATCAACACAAAACATCAACACATTCGGAGGGTTGTATGCCTCACTTCGTCATTATGGGTGCCGGACGCGTGGGCGTCATGCTGGCGCGCACTCTGGAAGCTTCGGGGCATACGGTCGCCGTCATTGACCAGGACGAACGCGCGTTCCAGCCGCTGCGTAAGGGGTTTGAGGGCCGCCTGGTGACCGGTGTTGGCTTCGATGAGGACACCCTCAAGCGTGCCGGTATTACCGAGGCGTACGCTTTTGCCGCCGTCTCTTCGGGCGATAACTCGAATATTATTGCCGCCCGCGTGGCACGCGAAATGTTCAAGGTGAAGAACGTTGTGGCGCGTGTGTACGACCCGAACCGCGCCGAGTTCTTCCAGCGCATGGGCATTCCCACGGTCGCGTCGGTGCGCTGGTCCACCGACCAGGTGCTACGCCGCCTGCTGCCCGAGCAGGCACTCAAGGGCGACTTCCGTGAACCCTCGGGCCGCCTCATGCTCACCGAAATTCCGCTCGACGACGGCTGGGCAGGGCACGCCCTGACCAGTATCGAAAACGCTGCCGGGGTGCGCATCGCCTACATCACCCGCTTCGGTGAGGGCATGCTCCCCCGCCCCGATACTGCCTACCAGCAGGGCGATAGCGTGCACGTTATGATGCGCACCGACGACGTTGCAGAAGTAACCCGCATTCTCTCCCGCCCGCCGCGCGTTGAAGACGAAGAAGCGGAGGCGGAGTACGTCCCCGCCTCGGGCCACCGCAAGCGACACCACGCCCCGAAGAAAGCTGCCGAGCAGAAGCGCAACGACGGCCCCGTCATCGAGCATGAATTCCACCTCGGTGACACTCCCCCGGAGCTGCCCGACCCCCTCGAACTCATCGGCCGCCATCGTGACCACTCGAAAGGTGAGAAGTAAGTGAAGGTCCTCATTGTTGGTGCCGGTTCCGTGGGCGCCTCCATCGCTAAAGAGCTCATGATGAACGGCCACGACGTGACCATCATCGACTCCAAGCCCGAAGCCAAGAAACGCGCCGATCTGCCCGGCGTGCGCTGGCATATTGGTGACGCCTGCGAGCTGTCCGTGCTGCGCCAGGTGCACCCGAACAAGGCGGACGTGGTCGTTGCCGCAACCGGTGACGACAAGGCAAACCTGATGGTGTCCCTGCTGGCTCGTAGTGAGTTTGGTGTGCCCCGCACCGTGGCGCGTGTGAACAACCCGCGTAATGAGTGGCTTTTTGACGACTCCTGGGGCGTGGACGTTGCCGTGTCCACCCCGCGCCTGATGACCGCCCTCGTTGAGGAAGCCGTGGAAGTCGGCGACGTGGTGCGCCTGCTGACCCTGCAGGCTGGCGGCGCGACCCTTGCCGAGTACACTGTGCCGGATGACCACCCCGTCATCGGTTACCGCGTGGACCACGTGCAGTGGCCCGTCGATACGGTGCTCACCGCCATCCTGCGTGACGGCGCGCCGATCCCGCCCAGTGCGGATGTGGCGATTGAGGGTGGCGACGAGCTGTTCTTCATCACGACCATTGCCGGTGAGGACCAGATCCGCGCACTGTTCGCATAGCGTTTATACGTAAGTTTTTGAGGAGGCGAAAGCCCCGATCACCCTTAGGATGATCGGGGCTTTCGCCTACTTCTACGAAGTTCTTCTATGTATGAAGTTGTGGGGTTAGCGGCTTTCTGAACCGTCAACTTCGGCAGTTTCAGCCTCGGCGTCCTCGCTGACCAGCGCCTCCTCGGGAGCCGACACACGCCACGCCAGCCACACGCCCAAAGCGTACAGCGGCAGACCCATGATCAGGCGGGTCGCGCCCAGCGCCTCCACATTATTCGCAAAGTACAGGGGCACCTGCACGGCAAGGCGCAGCATCATCAGCACGGTAATAATCCAGGTCGCCAGCATGTACTGGCGCAGACGCACCGGGTTCTGGCGCCAGCTCAGCGCCTCACCACGAATGACCGCGAAAATCAGGCCCATCAGCGGCCAACGCACCAGCATCGACAGCAGATACGCCAGAATGTACACGCCGTTCGTCCAGAAACCGACCACAAAGTAGTCGCTCGCATTACCGGTACGGTACGCGGCAAACGCACAGATCGCCACGCCCACCAGACCGGTCAGCGCGCTCACCAGCTTAGAACCCTGCACCAGGCGAATCAGCGTGAACACGCCCGCCGCGGCCAACGCCGCAATCAGGGACAGGTTCAGTTCCTTCGTCACGGTGAACAGCACCAGGAACGCCACCGCGGGCAGGGAGGATTCCACCAGGCCGCGCCAGCCGCCAATAGCGTGCAGAATATCCACGTCGCCGTTAGCGGTGCGGCGCATATTCGCGCCCATGGAGGCGCTCAGGCTCTGCGCCAGCTGATTCTCCTCCCGCGCCGGGGCATCTGCGGGGCTGGTTGCGGGGTTAGCGTTCGGATCGGGCTGGGTCGAAGACTGCTCAGCGCTCATGTTTTCCCTTCTCCACAAAGAATTGCGGCACAATCTCATAGCGCGGGTTATAAATCACCGGCTGATGCGCCCTCACAGACACCACCCCGGAACAGCGCAGTAGCGCACCGGCATGCACGCCGGGCACCATCTGCTGGCCCTGCCACTTGAGCATGACCCTATCCCCCGGATTGAACGGCGCATAGGGCGGGAAAGACACCTCGTGCGGCTCCTGCACCGCCACGGTCGCCAAAGATGCCGTGTTCAGATGGTGCTGCTTCTCGGGGGCCTCGGACTCCTCCTCGAAATCCTCACCGGGCGGCTCCACAATCGGCATACCAATCAGCGCCAGCGGGCTCGACCACTGCAGAGGCTTCGACTTAGCCACCACCAGCTCGGCGCGGTACATCGGCTTATCCTGGGCGGTCGGCAACCACACCTGCTCCACGCGTCCGGCAAGGCGTACGCGAAAGCGCTCGGGGTACCCGGGAGCAAGAATCTGCTCCTCAGGAACCGCGAGCGCACTCGGGTAGTTTGAGAACTCAGGCATTAGCCAATCTCGGTAATCTCAGGGCCGCGGCGAGGCATCGGGCGCAGCTTGCTGTGTTCGTTCTCGGTTTCTTCCTCAACGGCGGGCTCTTCCTCAGCCGCAACGACCAGGTCGGCGGGCAGAGTCATGGGCAGCAGTTCACGCGGCGGGCGCGGGTCGTCGCCGCGGTCCACCACGACGGTGCGGAATACTTCCTCCACGGAGGCGGCAGCCTTATCGTCACCGAGCACAGCCGCGCCGGAGATGACGCCGCGCAGGAACCAGCGGGGGCCGTCCACACCCACGAAGCGGGCGATGCGCTCGCCAGGCTTGCCGTCCGAGGTGACGGCGGGCAGGCGGGTGAGCATCTCGGCACCGAAGACGCCGGCGTAGATTTCGACGTTGCCGCCCTGGGAGGCGACGGACTCGGTCAGGTCGTGACGGATGTCGTCCCAGATGCCGGTGGTGCGCGGTGCGGCGAATGCCTGCACCTGCAGGGTTGCGCCGTCGCGGGTGATGGTTGCGGCGATCACCGCGCCGGTTACGTCGTCAGTTTCGAGGCGCAGGTTCATGCCGTCGAGCAGTTTGATGCGCAGCGCACCCAGGTCGACGTAGTCTTCGAGGTCTTCGGCGGTGACTTCTTCAATGTCGTGCGGGCCGTTGACGCGGTCGTACTTGATGACCTCGGGAGAGTTCTCCTCTTCCTTCAGCTCCTCAACCTCGACGTTGGTTTCCTCAATCTCTTCGGCGACAGCCTTGTCGATGGCGGCCTTTTCAGCCTCCTCGGCGCGCTTCTTCTTACCAAATCCGAACATGGTATTCCTACTTTCACCGCACGCGGGGTGCGGGGGTTTCTTCTCTTCTCTCGTGCGGCAATCGCGGTGAGAGCAGACTAGTGGATTCCGCTGGAGCCGAAGCCGCTGGAGCCGCGTTCGGTCTGTTCCAGTTCATCCACCACGGTAAAGGTCGCGTGCTCGTACTTCTGAATGACCAGCTGGGCAATGCGGTCGCCGCGCTGCACGTGGAAGGACTTGGTCTTGTCAGTGTTGAGCAGGGTGACCATCAGCTCGCCGCGGTAGCCGGAATCAACGGTGCCGGGGGCGTTCACGATGGTGATGCCGTTCTTGATCGCCAGGCCGGAGCGCGGGTGCACCAGACCGACGTAGCCTTCGGGCAGGGCGATTGCCACGCCGGTGGGGACGAGGGCGCGTTCGCCCGGTTCCAGCTCGAAGTCGATGCGGGAGCGCAGGTCAGCGCCGGCGTCGCCGGGCTTTGCGTAGGCGGGTGCGGGCAGCTCGGGGTCGAGCAGCTTAATGTGGACGTTTACGGGGGTCATCATGGTCAATACTCTAACCTTTCGCGGGTGTCTGTGCCATTACCTCGCGCTGTGTTGAGGCTCTACTGCGGGGTGTTTTCGTTGCGTGTTCGCGTTCAGCGCGTGTCATGGTGTGCCACAGCGTGCCGCGTTGGGTGCGACGCGGCGCTGTTCTTGCGTGCGCTTTCACTTTCACATACGCGCTTTCACATGCTCAACGGGGCGGGTGCACTCGGCACTCGCCCCGTCATGAGGTGTATGTCGGGCGGGTGTTAGCCCTTCCCTAAAGTTTTAGCCCTCGCACTCGATGCAGTAGGACAGGCCGCCCTCTTCGCGTGCAATCTGCGAGCGGTGGCGCACCAGGAAGCAGGATGCGCAGGTGAACTCGTCGTCCTGAGCGGGCAGCACAACAACGTTCAGCTCCTCGTTGGAGAGGTCAGCACCGGGCAGCTCGAAGCTTTCTGCTGCGCTGTTCTCGTCTTCATCAACCGCACCGGACTGCATCTCGGAACGGCGGGCGTTCAGCTCCTCGTAGGACTCTTCGTTCTGCTCTTCGTCCTGCTTGCGAGGTGCATCGTAATCAGTTGCCAAACTTTCACGCTCCGTTGGTTCTGTGGCTGTGTGTTGGACTAGGCCACGCTGGTTTATTGAGTGCTCTACGTGCCGCTGGTGTGTAATTAACCCTGACGGCATGCCAGGTATTGTTCACCATTGGCACCCTATTTGTCTAATCCTGGGTAGGCTTTGGACTGTTTCGGCGTCACATTTTAGCTTTTTCGGTGCGAAAAGTACATCTTTTTTTGGTGAAAATCCCGCCTCCGCTACTGATTTACCGCGCTTTCACGGTACCCTGGTAGGTAGTTTGCGTTCCGTGCAACACATTCACGAACGCGTCCGGTTCACCTATGGAGGTTCTCATGCTTGAACTGCGTCTGATTGGCGTTCACGATGACGGCGAAAATCTGGTGCTTGAGTCTGCTGACGGCACCCGCTTCTTGCTGCCGATTGACGCGAACCTGCGCACGAGCATCACCAAGGCTCGCCGTATTCAGCCCGCCCGCGGTCTGGGCGCTAAGGGCACCTTCGGTCCGCGCGATATTCAGACCCGTTTCCGTCAGGGTGCCTCCGTTGAGGAAATCGCTGAAGAGTCCGGTTGGGAGCCGGAGCGCGTGCGCCGCTACGAGTGGCCGATTGTTGCTGAGCGTGCCCACATTATTCGTGCCGCTCAGAGCGTGAAGATTGGCCGCCGCAGCTCCGCTTCGGGTACCGCGCAGATTCCCGTGACTCTGAGCGCCCGCATTGAGGAAGTCTCCGAGCGTTACGGTTTTGAGGACGCAACCCAGGACTGGACCACCCGCCAGCAGGAGAACGGCCAGTGGCGCGTTGAGGTTGATATTGCGCTGAAGGATTCGGTGCGTCAGAACCTGCCCGCGCAGGTCGTCTTCCCCGCGCGTTGGGTGTACAACCCGGCGAACCAGGGCCTGTACGCTTCGAATGAGGCGGCGTACTTCCTGATGGGCAATAGTGAGGACGCTGTTGCCGCCGCCGCGAAGAAGGCTCCCGTGGAGGTTCCTCCCGCCCGTCTGCCGAAGGCACCCGAGCCCGCACCGGCACCCATTACTTCATCTGAGAGCGCTGACGAGCGTAAGCTCAAGGAGCTTCTGGAGCGCGCCCGCTCGGTGCGCCCGGCACAGGTTGAGGAGCCCGAGGTGTTCGTGCACCGCGAGCCCGCTGAGCCTGTAGCACCGGCTGCGCCTGTTGCGTCTGAGCCTGCCGCCCCGGTAGCACCTGCGGCTCCTGTTGCTCCTGCAGCGCCCGAGCCCACCGCAGAAACCACCGTGGAAACCACTGACCCGCTGGCTGTGGACTCGGAAGCACCCGCTAACTCCGTTCCGGTCGAATCCTTCGCTCTGGCGGCACCCATCGAGGACGCACCGGCCGCTGAGGCCGCTGAGGCGCCCGCTGCTGAAGCACAGCCCGAGCCTGCACCCGCAGAGAAGCCCAAGCCTTCCTCCTCGAAGAAGCAGCGCGTGAGCGTTCCGGCATGGGACGACATCATCTTCGGTAGCCGCAAGTAAGCGACCGCCCCCGCGCCACCCAATAAAGGGCATCTAGGCAAGAGCTTCTAGACATACAGAAAACCGCTGGTTATTCACCCGAATAACCAGCGGTTTTCTGTATCTTCTCAGCCTGTGCCCGCTAACGCTTTAGAAAGTCTTGAGCATACGCAACGGCACCAGACGCTCGGCGTCCGTGAGCGAACCGTGCTGACCAACCATGTGCAGGGCACGCTCCTGATAGTGGCGCATATCGTACAGCGCCCAATCATCGCGAGCGCACACCATCAGGTCGCCAATGCGGCCGCGCGCCGCATCCGTAATGACCGGGCCGAAGTAGCCGGCACGCATCAGTTCGCGAGAGTCAATCACCCAGGCGCGCTCGCCCCAGTACTGCGCCCAACGCTGAGCGGTGGCGGTGCGTGCCGCCTCCGAGGTGTCTTCGAGGTACAGGTGCACGGCGCGCGGTTCACCGGCGGTCATTGCGATGTTGCGGGTCAGCTCCTCCACGCCCGAGTAGTCGATGCGCTGATGCTCGGGCACGTTCACCATGCCGTGATCGGCGGTCACGAAGAGTGCCGCCCACGCCGGGGCGCGCTCCGCCAGACGCTTCAGCGCCGAGTTCAGCTCCTCCAGCTGCTGCAGCCATTCGTCGCTGCCCACGCCGTAGCGGTGGCCCGCCGCGTCAATCTCGCCCCAGTACAGGTACACGGTGGTCGGGGTGCGGCTGGAGAGCGCCTCCAGGGCGTAAGTGACGCGGGCGTTATAGCCGACGGCATCCACGAAGTCGCCACCGCGCAACGCCGCCTCCGTCAGGCCGGTACCGCGATACTTACCCAGCGAAATGGTGAGCACGCGGCGGTTTTCGTGGTGGCGTTCCAGCACGGTCGGCAGCGGCTGCCAGGCGTGCGGGTCCACCGACTGGTCCCAACCGGACAGGTGGTTCATGACCGAGCCCGCTCCCCCGTTGCCTGCCGGGTTGCGCACCTCGTAACCGGCGATGCCGTGCGCGCCCGGTGCCGTGCCGGTACCCAGCGAAGTCAGGGATGCGGCGGTCGTGGTGGGGAACGCGGCGTCCAGCGGGCCCAGGTTCAGGGTCTTACGCAGGGCGGGCGCGTAGCCGCCGTAGCTGTTGAGCAGCTGCTCACCCAGACCGTCCACCATGATCACGCAGGCGTGACGGAACGACGCCGGATCAACGTCCTGCTCCGCGAGGCGACCGGCAAGGTTCAGCGGGTCGGCTACGGAGTTGAACGCAGGGTCGGCATCCAGGGCGTGTGCGGGGCGTGCCAGGCTTCGCTGAGCCACCAGAGAGGAGGCGGACTCCAGCACATCGGCGATGCTATTGCTGCCGTAGGCGGGCGCGGGGGGCAACGGCGCGCCCAGAACATCGTGCAGAGTGGGCTGTTCGGTGCGGGACGGGGCCGTCATAGGTTCCTCTCGGGGTGTTTATCGGCGGTGCTTATCGGTGCTGTTTATCGGCGGGTTGCGTACATGCGGGCACGGTGCAGCGCACGCGCAAAATGCTGCGCACGCTGAACCGACTCCGGGCCGTCAGCGGTCGCAGAAACACGCACCGCAATGTCCTCGCGGCGCGCATCGCCGGTGAAGCCGTGGTCGGCGTTGCACTGCGGATCCTGGCAACCGGCAGGAGCCAGCTCCATGTGCAGCGAACCGGTCCAGGCAATCTGGAAGGAAATCTCAGTCGGGGCGGTGCTACCGGCGTTGTACGCCTGCGGCTGGCTGAAACCGTAGCTGATGGTGACCGCGTTCAGGGCGCTCAGGTGCACCGCCTCCACGCTCACATGCGCAACGGTACCCTGCGCGTCACCTTCAAGGTGCTGGTCGTCCAGGTGCGCAAAGATGACGTGCTCACCGCAGAGCACCATCACGGTGATGTGGCGGTGAAAATCATCGCGTGAGAAGTGAGTTTCATGCTGCACGAAGTGCGCGTCCGGGTTCATGCCCGCCAGCGCGTCATCCACCACTTCCAGCACGAGGTCGGGGTAGAAACCGGCATGCTTAATGTCTGCGACCAGTTGCTCGCGTTCGGGGGTGGTGGCGTACATCGTACCTCTTTCGTGCGTGCCCTCATGAGGCGACGTCGGTCGGCGCACACGATGAAGGCGGTTAGGTGTTACTCCCCTCTACCTTAGAGGGTTCCAGCCGGGCTGTGCTACTTGACCACGCTAATACCGGCACATATGACGACGTGCACTCCCCCGGTACGCTCCGATTACAGCCCCGCGACCTCCTTAGCGCACCCCACAGATGACGCTGACCAGCCAGCCCGTCTGACCCGCTCCCACCCGCTAAAATAGGAGGAGCGAAAACACACCGACACGAGGAGATATATGGCTCGCCGATCCAAATCCGCCGTCAGCGACTACCCGGTGGATGTGGTAGAGAATATCGTCGACATCGACGTATCCGCCGAGATGGAATCCAGCTTCCTGGAATACTCCTACTCGGTGATTTATTCGCGCGCCCTCCCCGACGCCCGCGACGGCCTCAAGCCCGTGCAGCGCCGCATCCTCTACATGATGCAGCAGATGGGTCTGCGCCCCGACAAGGGCCACGTCAAGAGCGCCCGCGTGACCGGCGAGGTCATGGGTAAGCTCCACCCGCACGGCGACGCCGCCATCTACGATGCGATGGTGCGCCTCGCACAGCCCTTCGCGCTGCGTCTACCCCTCGTTGACGGCCACGGTAACTTCGGCTCCCTCGACGACGGCCCGGCAGCCGCCCGATACACCGAAGCACGCATGGCACCCGCCGCGCAGGCGCTCACCGCCGACCTCGAAGAAGACGTGGTTGACTTCGTACCGAACTACGACAACCAGTTCATGCAGCCCTCCGTGCTGCCCGCAGCGTTCCCGAACCTGCTCGTCAACGGCACCACCGGCATCGCGGTCGGCATGGCAACCAACATGGCACCGCACAACCTGCGCGAGGTCATCGCAGGTACCCGCCACCTCATCGCCCACCCCGAGGCGACCCTCAAAGACATCATGAAGTTCATCCCCGGCCCCGACCTGCCCACCGGCGGCACCATCGTGGGTCTGAGTGGAATCCGTGACGCCTACGAAACCGGCCGCGGCACCTTCAAAACCCGCGCGAAGGTCTCCATCGAGCAGGTCAGCCCCCGCAAGCAGGGCATTGTCGTCACCGAACTGCCGTACATGGTCGGCCCCGAAAAGGTCATCGAAAAGATCAAGGACGGCGTCAACTCCAAGAAGCTCACCGGCATCTCCGACGTGGTCGACCTGACCGACCGCACCAACGGTCTGCGCCTCGTCATCGAAATCAAGAACGGCTTCAACCCCGAGGCGGTGCTCGCCGCCCTCTACAAGCACACCCCGCTCGAGGATTCCTTCGGCATTAACAACGTGGCGCTCGTGGACGGTCAGCCGCAGACCCTCGGCCTGCTCGACCTGATGCGCGTGTACATTGACCACCGCCTGAACGTGGTTCGCCGCCGCACCGAATTCCGCCTGGGCAAGCGCACCGACCGCCTGCACCTGGTGGAGGGCCTGCTCGTGGCGATCCTCGACATTGACGAGGTCATCCAGATTATCCGTGAGTCTGATGAGACCGCTCAGGCACGCGAAAAGCTGAAGGTCGTCTTCGACCTGACCGACACCCAGGCGAACCATATTCTGGAGCTGCGCCTGCGCCAGCTCACCAAGTACTCCCGCCTGGAACTGGAAGCAGAACGCGACACCCTGCAGCAGGAAATCGCGGAATTGCAGCGTATCCTCGGCTCCGATGCGGCACTGCGCGAACTGGTCTCCGACGAGCTCGCCGAGGTCGCCGAACGCTACGGCACCGACCGCCGCACCCAGCTCAAAACCAAGGACGACATGCAGGTCGCCATTGAGGCAGTCACCGCCCAGTCCAAGGCAAAGAAGAGCCTGGGCCTCGCCCTCGAAATCGCGGACGATCCCTGCTGGGCGCTGCTCTCCGCCTCCGGCATGATGGGACGAACCCCCGGCAAGCCCATCCGCGAGGCGCTCGTGGATCCCGGCAAGCGTTTCAAGCACGACGTGTTCGCCTCGATTGTGCCGACCACCGCGCGCGGTGAGATCGGTGCCGTGACCTCCGCAGGACGCATGGTGCGTCTGTCCGTCATGGACATTGCGGTGCTGGACGAGAACGGCGGCACCCCCTCCATGTCGACGGCGGTGAAGGCAACCGAGCTGGTTCAGCTCGCCAAGGGTGAGAAGCTGGTCGCCCTCGTACCGCTGAACACGGTGCTGGCGCTGGCAACCGCGGGCGGCGTGATCAAGCGCCTCAACCCGGATTACCCGCTGAACCAGACCGAGTGGGACATCATGAAGCTCAAGGACGGCGACGAAATCGTAGCCGCCGCCCCCTGCCCCACCGACGACATGGTTCTTACCTTCGTCACTCGCGACGCGAAACTGCTGACCTTCGACGCGGCGAAGGTTCGCCCGCAGGGACGCACCGGCGGCGGTATCGCAGGCATCAAACTTGCCGACGGCGACCGCGTCATCGCCCTGGGTGTGACCGCGCCCGGCGACGCGGCGGAGGTCGTGACCGTCACCAACGGCAAGGACGGCCTGGCGAGCGCCAAGGTCACCGCCCTGAGCGAGTACCCGCAGAAGGGCCGCGCAACCGGCGGCGTGCGTGCGCACCGTTTCCTCACCGGTGAGAGCCAGTTGGCTCTGGCGTGGGTGGGCGTGGGCCCGGCGAAGGCGGCGTCCTCCGGCGGTGTGGCTCGTTCCCTGCCGACCGAGCACGGTGCCCGTGACGGTTCCGGTGTGATGCTTACTCAGAGCATCGGCATTGTGGGCCCGAACTATGCGGCTGTTTCTGCTGCGATGGCGGTTAGCCCGGAGGGTGAAAAGCTCTTCTAGGCG
>NZ_CALJRY010000370.1 GCF_937976295.1 uncultured Rothia sp.
TGCTGGTGGGGGTCGAGGGTGCCTGCGGGCAGGGTCAGCTGGGCGCTGAAGCGACCACCCTCCACGTCGAGTTCGGGTACGAGGGTCATCGCTACGGCGGAGCCGCGAGCCAACGCGTAGAGGGGGTACTGGCGGTATTCGCTCACGTAGACCGCCACGCCGTAACGCTCAACAGGACCGCCGGTGAAGCCTTCACCACTGACGGTGATGCTCTGGGAGCGTGCGGGGTTAATGACAACGCCCTGCTCTACGTACACCTGCGGGGAATTCTGGGTAGCAACGTTTTCGACGGAGGTTACGTTTGCCGCGGAGGGAGGATTATCAGGCTCCACCGTAGTTGAGGAGGCGAGCCCACCAGTATTCTGCACCTGCACACCTGCGTGTGCGGCACCAACGCCGGTGACGGACAGGACAGAAGCAGCAATAGCGGCTGTTGCTCGGGTTTTTGAGTGAGCGGGTTCGGGCATGGGACACACCTTCTTCTGTGAGTGTGAACGATACCCTCCGGAGAGTGCCACGAATCGAAGTTAGACGGGTGCCTCTTCGGGTTTGAACGCTATAACGTACGGACTAGTCATAACATTCATGTAGTGGTGAAAGTTACCGCGAAGGGAATCGCTCTATTTATCGGTAATTCCACACTAACAATACTTTTCTTGATATTGCTGTAAATACGCTTTACATCCCAAGTATTTTCCTGTGCAATAACCCACACAGAATATTTTTCACCTTTCAGAACACCATCAAGAGCACTCAAAATGCACAGACTAGGTAAAACTTTTCAACTCTCCCTTGAGGCTCAAGGTTTTATTACATGTATATGCAGATTTAATGGATTTGAGATAAAAATATTCTGCACATTCATGCATTTAATTTATTTCTTTTAAGTGAAAAAATAGCAGGTCACGTCATTTTCTCTACATTTTCCCCAAAAGAGTACAGACCAATACCACAATAAAAATCTCCCCTCACCATTGAGCACAACAAACCAACCCCTCAACCGCCTCCTCCCCCAGCCATCCGCATCCAGAAAAGCACCGCAAAGAAAAATCGCAGATACGCAAAAGTGCCGCCAATACTCTTTCTAGAGTATTGGCGGCACTCGCTTCACTCACCTCGCGGTGAGCGTCAGATTTTCAGAGCCTGAGCTATTAGAGGCTGAGCTATTAGAGGCTGCGGCGGCGCAGGAGCATCAGTGCAGCACCAGCAATCAGAGCCGCGGCGCCAACGCCTGCGATACCTGCAACACCCTCGGCACCGGTGTTAGCCAGCTGCGGCTTCGAGGAAGCCGAAGAAGAGGTCGAAGCCGAACCCTTGGTGCCGGAGACACCTACAGTGTGGCCATTGGAGTTAGAGGAGGTAGCAGCGGATGCGTTGCCAACCTTAGCCTTGGGTGCCTGAGAAGAAGGCATACGGGTCTCGGTTACGACAACCGAACCGTCTTCGCGCATTTCAGCGGTAAAGACGCTGGTGGTGCCGTCACCGTTATCGCGAACGGTGGTGTTGTCACCCTCGGTAGCTGCCGGCAGGGTCGGTGCGGGGTTGTTCGCATCGCTCACGGTAGCGGTGGTGACTGCCACCTGGTGTACCAGACCGTTGGGGTCGCTGGTTGCCACCATTGCGTAGGCGTAACCGGGCTGCAGCAGCTCGGCAAGAACGCTGACCTTGACGCGGAAGGTGCCGTTCACGATTTCAGAAGCGGGAATATCGTGGGTTGCCAGAGCCTCGCCGGTGATGTTGCCGTTTGCGTCCAGGCGGTAGATTGCAATCTGGACACCGTTAGCGACGGACTCGTGGGTGAAGCCGGAGCCGTTGAAGGTCAGAACGTTGTACTGGTCGTTCGGGTCCAGGGAAGCGTCCTCAGTGGTGAGGGTTGCGTTCTCGGGTGCTGCGGGAGCCTCGGGTGCCGGGGTCTCAGCCTTGGGTGCTTCCGGAGCAGGAGTTTCTTCCTTGGGTGCCTCAGTCTTGGGAGCCTCGGGTGCCGGGGTCTCGTCAGCCTTCGGGGTCTCCGGCGCCGGGGTTACGGGAGCGGGAGTCTCATCAGCCTTGGGAGCCTCGGAGGAGGTGGACTCGGTGACCTTGAAGGAGGAGATTGCCACGAGCTTCTGATCGGGCTGACCCTGCGGGTTGCTTACGGCAGCCAGTGCGTAGGATGCGCCGGCGGGCAGCTTGCTTGCTTCAACGGTAATGGAAGTCTTGAAGGTGCCGTCCTGAATCTGATCTGCGGGCACCGCAATGGTAGCGAGGGCGTCACCGGTGATCTGGTTGTCTGCGTCCAGTGCGTAGATGCTGACCTGCACGCCGGGGCCGACCTTCTCGCCGTAGAAGCCGGTGCCAACAACGTTCACGGTGTTCAGCTGTGCGTCACCGGGGAAGTGAGCATTCTCGATAACGATGGAGGGGTCAGCCTGCTTTGCCTCGGGTGCCGGAGTGGAGGGGGTGGAGGGCTCGGGGGT
>NZ_CALJRY010000371.1 GCF_937976295.1 uncultured Rothia sp.
CCGCTGGTGGTGTGATGGCGAAGATCGTTTCCCCGCAGTCCATCGCAATTGCAGCTGCTGCTGTGAACAGCTCCGGCGAGGAATCGAAGATTACCTCCATGGCGATCAAGTACAGTGCAGCTCTGCTGGCTATCACCTGTGTTTGGGTTTACGTCCTGTCCCTGGTTATTGCCTAAACAGCGTGAGAACCCGATGCGTGTAGCCCGCTCCGGTTGAGAGTGAGGCGGCGCAATACGGTCTGTTTCAAGCCCCCTTCTACTTTGAGTAGGAGGGGGCTTGATGCGTTGCTGCGGATTTCACTTGAGGTATGCGTGTGGCGGGGCATAGGGGGATATCTGGTGCAGAAGACCGGGGAGGGGGAGACAAGAGAGAGAATCGCGGAATGTTAATTGCAAGGTGCAAATATGCGCATATGTCTCATTTGTGCACACTTAAGGTTGCCCTATCCTGAACTCCACAAGGAGACCTGCTAGCTTAGACAGATAAAGTCATAAGCACCTAGTTAGCGGGAATAAAACCGCCACCTACCGGTTAAACACCTCGGAATATCCCACCGAGCAACGCCCGGACGCTGATGACCAAAATGCTTCACCGATGGACCCGTCTACGACGTACAGGACGGGCCCATCGGTTTTTATGCGGCCCAACTGCTTCCATACAGCACAGACGCCGTACCGGAAGAAGCGCCCGCCTAAAGCACAGACCGAAAGGAACACCCCGCCCTATGTGGCAGCAAACCTACGACCCGCTGAACTCACCGGTGCTCTCCGCACTGGTCGCAGCAGTACCCATCATCCTCTTCCTGCTGGGCCTGACCGTCCTGAAGCTCAGCGGCCTCAAGTCAGCACTGCTGACTCTCGGCACCACCCTCATCATTGGTTGTGCCATCTTCGGCCTGCCCATCACCGCAGGTGCCGGCTCCATCCTCTCCGGCTTCCTCTCCGGCGCATGGCCCATCGGTTGGATCGTGCTCATGGCGGTGTGGCTCTACCGCATCGCCGTGCGCGCCGGTAACTTCGACATCGTGCGCTCCTCCGTCTCCTCCATCTCGAACGACCAGCGCATCCAGGTGCTCCTGATTGCCTTCTGCTTCGGTGGCTTCATCGAAGGCGCGGCAGGCTTCGGCATCCCGATTGCAATCTCCGCGGCACTGCTGGTATCCCTGGGCTTCAACCCCCTCAAGGCATCCATGCTGGCGCTGGTAGCCAACGCCGCATCCGGCGCCTACGGCGCTATCGGTATTCCCGTGACCACCGCAGCTAAGGTTGGCGGCCTGGACACCGCACACCTGTCCGCAGGCATGGTTCCAGTACTGCAGATTTTCGTGGCAATCGTGCCGGTGCTGATGGTCGCCATCCAGGACGGTCTGCGCGGCATCCGCGAAGTCGGTCTCGTAGCGCTCATGACCGGTGTAATCTTCTCCGGCGGCCAGGTAGCTATCCTGATGCTGCTCGGCTCTCCCGAACTGGCCGATATTATCCCGCCGCTGCTGGCACTGGTCGCTCTGGCGCTGGTCATGCAGAAGTGGCAGCCCAAGCACATCTTCCGCGAGCCCACCGCTCCCAGCCTCGAAGAAGCTCAGGCTCAGCAGAGCATCAAGCACACCGGCGCTGAGATCGTTAAGGCGTGGAGCCCCTTCATCTTCCTCTCCGCAACCATCCTGCTCTGGTCCACCGCGCTCAAGCCCGTGTTCGCAACCACCGGTCCGCTTGGTGCCGCAACCCTGGCGTTCCCCATCCCCGGTATTCACGAGGCCATCGTCACCGGCGCCGGTAAGACCGTGACCGCCATATTCTCCTGGAATACCCTGGGCGCATCCGGTACCGCAATTCTGGTGGCGGCACTGATTACCGTGCTGACCTCCAATATCAGCTGGGGCGAAGCATTTGAAGAGCTCGGTGGCACCTGGAACCAGCTGAAGATGCCGATCCTCATGATCTGCCTGGTCATGTCCGTCGCAAACGTGATGAACTACGCCGGTATGACCACCTCCATCGCGCTGGCGCTCGCGGCAGCCGGCCCGGTCTTCCCGCTGCTGTCCCCGA